>CAYQJL010000166.1:0-68365 GCA_964417675.1 uncultured bacterium
GGATGGTGGCGAATCGTCGAGACATCTCAGTGGGCTGACGATCATCTGGACATCCTCGGACCGGCAATGATCTCGCTCACTGGATACGGCGACCGCCTCAGGATGCTTGCTCTGCTCGCCGGCGTGAACTGCAAACCCACGAAGACAGGCGTCTCATTTGCATGGCAGGGCGCTTGGGAGTATGATCAAGTTCGCGGAACGGGGAGGGTGACGCTTCGCAAAGATGGGCGTCTCATGGGTACGCTCAAGATCAAGAACGGCGATGAGAGTACGTTCGTCGCAGTGAGAGCAGAGGAGCCTGCGGAGCCGATTCCGGATCCTCCATGCTATCGAGACAAGTGGCGGCGCTGGTAACGAACGCGTAGGCTCGAGCGTGCACTGCGACGATCCCAGACCCTGAGCATTCTGTCGATGCGGAGCGGCTCAATCTCCTCGGGCAATCCAGATACGGAGGAAACCTCCTCGTCGGCCGAGTCTTCGGCCGAATTGAAAACTGAGATTCGGTACCTGGCTGTAATCCGAAACCAATGCGAATGCAGGGAGGATAAGACGCCGAGCAGTGAAATCACCGAACGTCTGGTTCCGTCACGCACCTGGCAGGCCCCGCCGCCACCCTGGCCGCTCCCCGGCCAGGTCCGCGCCGGGCCCCGCCGCCGGTGATGCTGTCGTTCTACGGAAAGACGAACGCATAGGTGGATTCAGGAAGCGGCGTGGCTGCAATGAACGAAATACTACCTAGACAGAGATCCAGTAGGAGGAGTGCCTTCTGCCCGTGTTGGGGCGGCATGCGCATGAGGCAGCAAGCGACAGAAACTAGCTCGCACCATGCTCTGACTTGCATCTGGCTGGTGCTCGCGCTCGTCCTGGCATTGTCGCAGCAACCGTCGTGGGCGGTTACTTACGTTGTCCGGCCAGATGGTACCGGAGATTACCCAACAATTGAAGACGCGATAGAGGCCTGTGCCGATGGTGACAGCGTTGCACTTGTAGATGGTGATTACTACGGCGAGGGCAATAACACTCTGGACTACCAGGGGAGGGTCATTGTTCTTGCGTCCGTGTCGGGTATTTCTGAGGCGTGCGTGATTCACGGGGGAAACCCAACAGTTAGATTCGCCACCGATGAAACTGATGGAGCAGTGCTGACAGGCATCACAATCAGCGGGGCAGGCACAGCTATCCGAGTCCAAGGCGCAGCGCGTCCGACCATCTCGAACTGCATAGTCCGCGATGGGTATCCTGCTGTCTGGAGCGGCGCCGTGACCTGCAGTGATGGCAGCCGTCCGACCTTTGAAGACTGCGCGGTCTCAAGAAATCACTCATTGCATCAGGCCGGAACTCCATCACGGGGAGGTGGCATAGTGATAGATGGAGCAGATCCAGTGTTCATTCGCTGTCACATAATCGACAATGGGGCAGATTTCGGCGCTGGCGTAGACTGCCGGTCAGCATCCCCCGTGTTCGAAAGCTGCGTGATCGCAGGGAATAGCTATGAAGGCGTCACAATCTCGGGCGGAAGTCCGACTTTTGAGAACTGCCTGATTGCAGGAAACTACGGCGTGCATCCGGGAGTTGGTGTGTCTGCGTTTGGACGGGACGCTGATGTCACCGTGACAGGGTGCACTATCATGGGAAACAAGACGGAGGATCTCGCTGGAGGGCTCGGATCGATGGTAGGCGCGCATATAAGCCTCACAAGAACGGTGCTGTCCCATAACTGCGCCTCTGACAGTCATCATGAAGCCTATGTGGATTCACAATCTTCGATCTCCCTGGAATGCTGCATAGCCGACTCGGCCGCTATCAGAGTCGACGGAACGTTAATATGGGACTCCTCGAATCTGAACCGGGATCCCCTTCCGTGCATTCTCCCGGACTGCGACGCGACTCCAACATCCGGTGGAGCATACGAGCTGTGCGCAGATTCGCCCGCCCATGCAGCAGATACTCCGTGCGGCGCTCCAATTGGAGCTATGGGAATTGGATGTCCCGCGTGCGGTGGTCCTCGACCGACGACCTGGGGAAGTATCAAGACCTTGTACCGGGATCAGAAATCGCGGTAGTCGTTGATGTCGGGACTGAAACTAGGTTTCTGAAGACGTAGAACACCGAATTCACCGGTCGTCTGGTCCCGTCACGCCCATGGCAGGCCCCGCCACCACCCTGGCCGCACCTCGGCCAGGGGCGTGACGGGTCCAGCCACCGGTGATGCTGCCATTCGGCGGCAGGAGGGCTTCCAGAGTGGGACAAACGAGAGGAAAACCGATGAGCGACGTGGGCACAAGCGAACATCGTGACACGAATGCCGCGGAAGCGGAGGTGCTGAAGAGGGAGCGATACGAGCTGCTTCAACGTGGAGGGGATGCCGGTTGCGCTTCGCGTGGCCAGCACCTCTCATTTCCACCACAGGCGGCATTTCTGTTGAGTACGCAGCCAGATGACGCGTATTCCGCAACAGAGGGGAGACAAAGTGAACACTCTCGATAAAGACATCGCAACGGGGATTCTGGGCGATTGTGAGCCCCCCTGCCTTTCGCTCTACCAGACGACGCATCGGCACCATCCGGACAATCAGCAAGACCCGATCCGGTTCGGGAACCTTGTGAAGGCGCTGGAGGAGTCGCTCCTACAACAATTCTCGAAGGACGAGATTCAGCCGTTGCTGGAACCGTTTCTGGCATTGGCTGACGACCACGAGTTCTGGAACAACACCCTTGACGGACTGGCTGTGCTGGGCGCGAAGGACATGTTCCGAGTCTACAACCTCCAGCGGCCGGTCGCTGAGTTGGCTGTAGTGTCGGATAGCTTCCACACCAAACCCCTGATGCGCATCCTTCAGTCAGTCGACCGATTTCACGTTCTCGGCCTGAACCGACAGGCGATCAAGCTCTTCGAGGGCAACCGTGATGCTCTGGGCGAGATCAAACCGGCGCAGGGTGTCCCGCGAACGATCACTCAGGCGCTGGGAGAGGAATTGACCGAGCCACACCAGACGGTCGCCGCCTATGGTGGCGTTGGTGACGGGCGCTCGCCCATGCACCATGGCCACGGCGGGAAAGAGCCTGAGGTAGACATCGACGCGGAACGCTTCTTCCGCGCCGTCGACCGTGCGGTCCTGAAGCACCACTCTCAGCCATCGGGCCTGCCACTGATCCTGGCGGCGCTGCCGGAGCATCATCATATGTTCCACGAGGTCAGCCAGAATCCGTTTCTGATACCGGAGAGCATCGATATCCACCCGGATGCCCTATCGTCGGTCGCCGAACTCCGCCAGCACGCCTGGCAGCTTATGGAGCCCCGCTATCTGGCGCGCCTAACCGCACTGGTCGAGGAATTTGGCAACGCAAGGTCCAAGGGGCTCGGTGCTGACAATCTAGCACAGATTGCCAAGGCGGTCGTGGACGGGCGGGTCGCCACACTGCTGATCGAAGCCCGTCGCGAAGTTCCCGGTCGGATCAATGTCGCGACCGGCGACATCGAGTTTGACGACCTGGCACACCCGGATGTTGATGACGTGCTCGACGACGTGGGGGCGTTGGCCCTGAAGATGGGCGGCCAAGTTGTCGTCGTCCCCACCGAACGGATGCCCACGGAGACGGGAATCGCTGCGATCTACCGCTATTGAGGTCGGAGGCATCTTGGCGATAAAAACAGCGATAAGAAGTCCGGCACAGAGGATATGCGCTGCCTCCTTGAGGCTCGTCTCGCCGGGCTCCAGCCTTTCGCGGTAAGCCACCAGGCGGGGACTTCGGAGCAGGCTGTCGATGGTTCTGTCGACAAGCTGATTCGTTCCATTGACGCTACCCTTCGGAAGCTGGACCACCAACAATAAGGGACGCCCCGGCCGCAGGAACCCGGCCAACGAAGCGGTGGAGACACATCCTTCTGCTTCCTGGGCTCCCAGTTCCGCTGGAGTCGGGACCGTTTGCGGCGGCTGTGCTTCAGAATCAGGCATCCTGGCAAGTGCACTTCCTCTGGCTGACCGGAGAAGTGCCAGGCATAGTCCTGTTGTTCCTTACAGCTGCAGCAGGTTTTGTCATGGGAATCGCCGTCGCGCTTCTGGTGAAGCGTGGTAACAAACACAAGCAGAAAGCAGAATGACGTCAATGGCAAGGAGCTGTATCAGCAGAAGCCCAATTGGACGAATGGAAAGCAGAAGAAAACAAGCTTGGGCTCACTCAAGAATAACATCCCATTTCTGACCCGGGGGAAATCGAGTGGCTCCATGCGGGTCAATGAGGTTGCTCTGCGCCACAGGCTCCTACCCCGTGCCCGCGCATACATCGGGATGATCGGTAGAGTGGCCCAGACGGATACCGCCTTTCGGAGCTATCCCACCGCTGCGAGGCGGCTAGCCGGACTTGGGTGCAATCCGTGGCCTCGGAGTATCTCGCAGTGCGCGGAGATTGGTCGCAAAGCGGTTTCGCGTGTTTGGGAGTGGTCACGCTCATGTAGACGGACTACCGATGCTCTGATAGAGTCCATCTCAGAAGGCTTAGCAACTTGTTCGGCTGGAGAATGAACATGCAGCAACAAGTCTATCGCGGCATTCGCAAACGCTCGGCCAGATCATTCTGCGGCTTGCCTCTTGTCGACATTGCCATCGGATCTGATCCGGAGAAGAACGAGATACGAGGTCGTGCGCATGGCATCATCGCCATAGGAGACATTGCAAGAGGTTGGCTCGCACTTGGCGGCATCGCAATGGGTGGCGCAGCCATTGGCATCGTTGCCATTGGCGGCGGCGCACTTGGATACTATGCCTTCGGTGGCGGCGCTTCTGGCAAACATGTTATCTCGGCCATGCAACGCAGTCAGGAGGCCATAGACTTCTTCAGCAAGTGGTTTCCATTTCTGCCGTTGAAGTGAGGGAGATGTCCAACGAGATGAATGCAGACTACTGGGGCTTGCGCGCCAAAGTCTGATTCACGACGTTGTGCCCCAAGTCGACCGAGGCTGCTATTCCAATGATCTTGACTGCGTGATACGATCCACGTGCAACCATCGAGGCTATGCGTACTTGGAGGTGAGGTGAGGATTCGCGAGACAGGGGCGGCGATCTTCAGGCTGAAGGTGACATTGCGCCGGTCAAAGCCGCCCATCTGGCGGCGATTTTTGGTCCCGAGCGATATCACCCTGAAGCGTCTTCACGACAGCCTGCAAGCTGTGATGGGCTGGACGGACAGCCACCTGCATCAGTTCGAGGCTCGAGGCGTCTACTACGGGACGTCGGATCGCAGTTCCGGGGTGAACCGGGTAAGCGAGAGTAGGACGACCGTTGGGCAGGTACTTCGTCGTCCCAAGGACCGTATGACTTACGAATACGACTTTGGCGATAGCTGGCTCCACGATGTCGTCCTAGAGAAGATTCTGCCATCCGGGCAGGGAGGTCCCTATCCCGTGGTCGAGGCCGGAAGACGCGCCTGCCCGCCCGAGGACGTCGGTGGAATCTATGGGTATCTGGCCTTTCTCGAAGCCGTCGCGGATCCGAATCATCCTGAGCACAGCGACATGATCGACTGGGTGGGTGAGCTCTTCGATCCCGAGACATTCGATGTCGGGGAGGCAAACCTCGCGATTCACGGTGGCTGGGTTCGGCGCCAGGAGTGACGCATACATCCGCATGCACCTGCTAGGCCCTCTGCGACGCCCTGTGCATGGTGCCGGAATCAGTGGAGTACGCAGCATGGCACTGCGCGCCAGCCAGTATCCGCGATCATCTGCTCAAGATCGGCGCCCGCGTGGTTGCCTCTGCCCGCCGCGTCGTGCTGCACGTGCCGCGATCCTATCCCTTCCTCGATCCTATGGGCTCACTTGGCCAAGAGACTTGGGGCCCAGTGCTCGTAGGCACGCAGCTTGAACCGATCACACCGGGCAGTCCTTCTTGTCCGCGTGCCCTTGGCGTGCCCGCAAACACGTTGGGCCACGGCTCTGCCAGGCCACTGCCGCGCCAGGCCCACCCACTGGTGGTGTTTTCGTTGCGCGGAGTGTCAGGCATCCTGCCTCGCAATGCCGGCTGAAATCCACAGGGAGAACCGATGAACGTCCGACCTGGATCGCAATATCGACCCCGTGGTCGCCACCTCCCGTGCTCGCGGGCAGGCTTGCCTCTTTGCTCGCGCTGCGGTTCAATGGCGGGACGCAGGCACCCGATTGGCAGTCGGCCTCACCGGGCTGGCGTTTCCACGAGGATCCCGTCATGAGCCGTTCGATCACGACCATCAATCCCGCCACCGGCCAAGTGCTCCAGACCTATCAGACCATGCCGCGGGAGGAGGTTCTCGCCATCGTCGGGAAGGCGGATGCGGCCTTCCGGGAGTGGCGCCGTCAGCCGTTGGGGCAGCGCCTGGCCTGCCTGCGGCGGGCGGCCGGGCCGCCGCGGGGCCGGCGGGGCGGAGTCCCCCGCCCGCTCCCCCCCCCCTTACCCCCCCCGGAGAGGGGAAAGCCGATCAGCGAGGCCCGCGCCGAGGTGGAGAAGTGCGCCTTCCTGTGCGACGTCTATACGGAGCGCGGACGCGGATGGCTGCAGGAAGAATGCGTGGTGGCCGATGGCAAGGAACATCGCGTCCTGTTCGAGCCCCTCGGGGTCGTGCTTTCGATCATGCCGTGGAACTTCCCCTTCTGGCAGGCGCTGCGCTTCGGCGTCCCCACGCTGCTGGCCGGCAACGCCAGCGTTCTCAAGCACGCCAGCAACGTGCCGCAATGTGCGCTGGCCATCGAACGGCTCTTCACGGAGTCGGGGACGCCGCCCGATCTTTTCCGAACCCTGTTCACGGACCACGCGACGATCGCCGAGCTGATCGCGCTGCCCCTCATCCGGGGGGTGTCCCTCACCGGCAGCACGGAAGCCGGCCGGCGGATCGCCGAGCAGGCCGGCCGGCATCTGAAGAAGGTCGTGCTCGAGTTGGGCGGCTCGGATCCGTTCATCGTGCTCGACGATGCCGACGTTGAGGTTGCCGCCCGCCACGCGGTGACCGGACGGATCATCAATGCCGGCCAGAGCTGCATCGCGGCGAAGCGCTTCATCGTGGCCGAGTCGCTGGCGGCGGCCTTCACGGATTGCATGGTCCACGCCATGAGCGAGCTGATTGTGGGCGATCCTCTGGATCCCGCCACACAGGTCGGCCCGCTGGTGAATCAGGACGGTCTCGACGCTGTTCTCGATCAACTGCAGCGGTCGGTGGCGATGGGCGCCGAGGTGCTCGTCGGTGGTCAGCGGCTCCGGCGGGAGGGGTTCTTCCTGGCCCCGGCGGTGCTGCGCGGTGTCCGCGCGGGAATGCCGGTGCTGAGCGAAGAGGTATTTGGTCCGGTTGCGCCGGTCATCGCCGTGGCCGATGAAGAGGAGGCCATCCGGGTGGCCAACGACTCGGAGTTCGGGCTTGGAGGCAGCGTCTGGACGCGGGATCTCGCGCGCGGCGAGCGAGTGGCCCGGCGGCTGGAGACCGGGACGGCCTTCGTCAACAGCATCGTCAAATCCGATCCGCGGATGCCGTTCGGCGGTGTGAAGCACAGCGGCCTGGGACGCGAACTCTCGCAGTACGGGCTGCGCGAGTTCGTCAACATCAAGGGCCTCAACCTCTACGAGCATCCGTAGCGGATCCGCAGCCGCCGTGCCGCTCCGCGGCCCGATCGGGTTGGGAACGGCCTCCACGCTCCGCGCACGCCCGGAGGCGGGAATGAGGCTTGCGAGTCCGGAACCGCCCCGCGCGGGGTTGGTATCTCCCTGCATGTCAGCCACCGATGTTCGGAGACGACCGATGACCGACGAAACCTACAGAACCGAGAGGGATTCGCTGGGCGAGATCCGGGTGCCCACAGAGGCCTACTGGGGGGCCCAGACTCAGCGGGCGCTCGAGAACTTCACCGTTTCGGGATGGCGGATGCCCCGCGAGATCATCCATGCCCTGGCGCGGATCAAGCGGTTCGCGGCCGAGGTCAACGGCGAATTGGGCCTGCTGGATCCCGGGCTGAGCCGGGCGGTTGGCCAGGCGGCCGCAGAAGTCGCGGCGGGCCGGTTCGACGACCAGTTTCCGCTGGATGTCTTCCAGACCGGATCGGGCACCTCCACGAACATGAATGTCAACGAGGTGATCGCCAACCGGGCCAACGAGATCCTCGGCGGGCGCCGGGGCGCCCGCTCGCCGGTCCATCCCAACGACCACGTCAATCGGGGGCAGTCCTCCAACGATGTGTTTCCCACGGCGCTGCATCTGGCGGTGCGCGAGCGGGCCGCGGGGTTGCTGGCGGCCTGTGAACTCCTCCAGCAGGCGCTGGAGGAGAAGGCCGGCGCCTTTGCCGGGCTGATCAAGATCGGCCGCACGCACCTGCAGGACGCGGTACCGATGACTCTGGGACAGGAGTTCTCCGGCTTCGCCGCGCACATCGAACACGGGCGGGAACGCATCGTCCAGACATGGCCGCATCTCGAGGAGCTCGCCCTGGGGGCGACCGCCGTGGGGACCGGATTGAATGCGCACCCAAAGTTCGCCGCCGGCGTCATCGAGCGACTGGCGGCGGAGGCCGCGGTGCCCTATCGGCCGGCGCCCAATCGTTTCGAGGCGTTGGCGGGACGGGATGCGCTGGTGGCCTATCTGGGAGTGCTCAACACGCTGGCAGTGTCCCTCATGCGGATCGCCAACGATCTGCGGCTGCTGGCGAGCGGTCCGCGCGGCGGCCTGGGCGAGATCAGCCTCCCGACCCTGCAGCCCGGTTCCTCGATCATGCCGGGCAAGGTCAACCCGGTGATTCCGGAGATGGTGATCCAGGTGGCGGCCCATGTGATGGGCAGCCATCTGGCCGTCACGGTCGGTGGCCAGCATGGACCGCTCGAGTTAAACATGATGATGCCGCTGATCGGATTGCATGCCGTCGAGGCGACCCGCCTGTTGCGGGAAGCGGTTGTTCTGCTGGCCGGCAAGTGCGTGGCCGGGATCGAAGCGCGCCGCGAGCGGTGCGAGGAGCTGGTGCAGTGGAGCCTGGCGCTGGTGACCCCCCTGGCTCTCGAGATCGGCTATGATCGCGCCGCCGCGATCGCCCACCGTGCCTACCGCGAGGGACGGACGGTCCGGGATGTCGCGCTCGAGGAGAAGGTGGTCGCCGAGCAGCGGCTGGATGAGATTCTCGACCCGCGCAACATGCTCGGTTCCCAAGACGTGTCGTAGAGAGGCTGTCGTAGACGGAGGTCACAGTGGACGAAGCTCA
Source organism: uncultured bacterium (assembly GCA_964417675.1). Classification (GTDB taxonomy): domain Bacteria; phylum Eisenbacteria; class RBG-16-71-46; order CAIMUX01; family WJJG01; genus CAYQJL01. The sequence goes on from CAYQJL010000166.1 coordinate 9,202, forward strand.
ATTCACGGTAACCACGCCGCAGAACGAACCGGTACATGACTACGCTCCGGGCAGCTCCCTGCGCAAGGCGCTCAAGCAGCAGCTCGATGCGATGGCCGGCGAACAGATCGAGATCCCGGTCATCGTCGGGGGCCAGGAGATCTTCACGGGCAATACGCGGTCGATCGTCATGCCGCACGATCACGGTCATGTGCTGGCGAAATACCATCTGGCGGGCCCGGAGGAGATCCGGCTCGCCATCGCGGCCGCCCGCGAGGCTTGGCTGCACTGGCCGCGCCTGCCGTGGCCCGAACGCGTCTCGGTGTTCCTGCGCGCCGGGGAGCTGCTGGCCGGACCCTACCGTGCGGTCGTCAATGCCGCCACCATGCTCGGGCAGAGCAAGACAGCGTTCCAGGCCGAGATCGACGCGGCCTGCGAGACGATCGACTTTTTCCGCTTCAACTCGCACTTCGTCAATCGCATCTACTCCGAGCAGCCCGAATCCACGCTCGGGCAGTGGGATCGTCTCGAATGGCGCCCCCTGGAGGGATTCGTCCTGGCCATCACACCGTTCAACTTCACATCCATCGCGGCGAACCTGCCCTCCGCGCCGGCGATGATGGGCAACACGACGGTGTGGAAGCCGGCTTCGACCGCCGTCTACTCCGGCTACTATCTCATGAAGCTGTTCATGGAGGCCGGGTTGCCGCCGGGGGTGATCAACTTTGTTCCATCGGCGGGCGCCCAGATCGGCGAGTTGGCCGTCAAGCATCCCGATCTGGCCGGCATCCATTTCACGGGCTCGACGCCCACCTTCTGCCACCTGTGGAAGGAAGTCGGAGAGAATGTCTCCAACTACCGTTCCTATCCCCGCCTCGTGGGGGAGACCGGCGGCAAGGACTTCATCGTGGTGCACCCCTCCGCGGATGTGGAGGCGACCGTCTGCGCCATGGTCCGTGGGGCATTCGAGTATCAGGGGCAGAAATGCTCGGCGGCCAGCCGGGCCTATGTGCCCAAGAGCCTGTGGGGCGCGATCCGCGCCCAGCTCGTCGAACAGGTCGAGGGCATCGAGCAGGGCGACCCCCGCGACTTTCGCAACTTCACCGCCGCGGTGATCGATGAAGCGGCGTTTCACAAGATCGTCGGGTACATCGAGTACGCGCGCGCGGCCGGCGATGCCGAGATCATCGCCGGCGGGACCTATGACAGCTCCCAGGGCTACTTTATCCGGCCCACGCTCGTGGTGACCACGAACCCGCATTTCAAGACGATGGAGGAGGAGATCTTCGGTCCCGTCCTGACCCTCTATGTCTATCCCGACGAGGCGTTCGAGGAGACACTGACGCTCTGCGACCAGACCTCCCCGTATGCCCTGACCGGTTCGGTCTTCGCCACCGACCGGTGGGCGATTCACCGGGCGCACCGGCAATTGCGCTATGCGGCCGGCAACTTCTATGTGAACGACAAGCCCACCGGCGCCGTCGTGGGTCTGCAGCCGTTCGGCGGCAGCCGCGCGAGCGGCACCAACGACAAGGCCGGTTCGATGCTCAACCTGCTGCGCTGGACCAATCCGCGCACGGTGAAGGAGACCTTCCTGCCGCCCCGCGACTACCGCTACCCGCACATGCTGGAATCGTAGGCGGGTTGTGGCAGGAGCGTGTCAGCCTTGCGACCGACCATGGCAACCAGAGGCCGCGACATGACCCTACGAGCCTGTATCTTTGACCTGTTCGGCACCCTGGTGCCGATCGTCAAGCGGGCGGAGTACTATGCCGGCCTCCACTCGCTGGCCCGGGATCTGGGCGCGCAGGAGGCACGCTTCCTGGCCGAGTGGGACCGTACCTATCTGGGGCGTAACATCGGCCACTTCCTCACGCTCGAGGAGAACACCGCCGCGGTCGCCGCCCGCCTGGGCATCCCGGTGAACGGGGAGGTCATCCGCACCGCGCTGGGACCGTTCCGCGAGATGGTGCAGCGCGCCTTGCAGCCGAAGCCGGAGGCCGAGGATGTGCTGCGCCGTCTGCGCGATCAGGGCTACCGGCTTGGGCTCATCTCGAACTGTCACTATGAGGTACCCGAGCCGTTCCGCAACGGCCCCTTGGCCTCCTACTTCCATGAGCTCATCTTTTCCTGCGAGATCGGGATGATGAAGCCCGCGCCGAAGATCTATCAGGCCATGGCGCGGCGGCTCAAGGTCGATCCGGGCGCCTGCCTGTACATTGGAGACGGCCACGGCCGGGAACTGACCGGGGCCTCGGCGGAGGGGATGGTGACCGTGCTGGTTGACAATCGCGTGGACGACGGCTTCGTGTGGGAATGTGACGAGACCGCGGATCACGTCATAAACGACTTGCGCGAAGTCTTCGCCATCCTGGATCGTTCGGGCGAGCGAGACGAGCAAGACGAGCGCGACAGCCGCGACGAGCGGGGCGAGCGGGCGTAGCCCGCGCTCGGGCGCAGTTCCTTGGGAAGGTTGCTCCACGGGGCGCACCCCACGGCGACGAGGTAGGGAGGTGTTCGATGATCCAGCGAATCGTGGATCTGCGCAGCGATACGGTCACCCGGCCGACCGAGCAGATGCGGCGCGTGATGGCCGCCGCCGAGGTCGGCGACGATGTTTTCGGCGAGGATCCGACGATCAATCGTCTGGAGGAACGGGTCGCCGGAATCTTCGGGAAGGAGGCCGCGCTCTTCGTGCCCAGCGGCACGATGGCCAACCAGCTGGCCGTTCGCAGTCAGACCCAGCCCGGCGACGAGGTTCTGGTGGAGCGGGATTGCCACATCTTCCATCATGAGTCCGGCGCGGCAGCCGTGCTGAGCGGCGTACTGCTGCGCCAGCTGCCGGGCGATCGCGGTGTGTTCTCCGCCGCACAGGTCGTGAACGTCTTGCGTCCGCCGGATGATCACCATGCGCCGGTCACACTGGTCACGATCGAGAATACCCACAACATGGCCGGGGGCACGATCTTCCCGCTCGAGGTGTTGAACGAGTTGCGCGGCGAGACCCTCGAACGCGGTATCCGACTGCACATCGACGGTGCCCGGATTTTCAACGCGGCCGTGGCCGCCGGGGTGGAGCCGCGCGAGTATGGCACCCTGTGCGATACCCTTTCCTGCTGCTTCTCGAAAGGGCTCGGCGCGCCGGTGGGTTCGGCGCTGGTCGGATCGCGCGAGACGATCCGCCGCGCCCGCCGAATGCGCAAGATGTTCGGCGGCGGAATGCGGCAGGCCGGCATCCTGGCCGCGGCCGCTCTGTATGCCCTGGAGCACAACGTCGAGCGGCTGGCCGACGACCATGCCCGCGCGCTCTGCCTGGCCGAGGCGATCCGCGAGCAGCCCGGCTTCTCGGTCGTCAACGACCCGCCGCCCTCGAATATGGTCATCATCGGGGTCCCGGCGCCGGGTTCGGCGGGAGATCTGTGCCGCCGACTCGAGGCGTGTGGAGTCCGTGCCTTGCCGCTGAGCGCCAGTCATGTTCGCCTGGTCGTACATCTCGAAATCGGGGATGCGGACATCGACCGGGCGATCGATGTGTTCCGGGAGCTGGCCAGGCAGTGATCGCGCCGCCTACTCCTCGGGCCTCTCCCGCAGGGGACGGTCGGAATGGGCGGGTGTGCCGATCTGCGCGCGGCGGTGGAGCGGCAGGACCTTGGCGGGCAGGACGCGATCGCGCCCAAAGCGGCTCTCGATCCGGTCGAGGGCCGCGGTCAGCCGTTCGCGGCGGTCGTGCCCGTCGGCCGCGAACAGATCGCGTGTGGCGCCGCTTCCGGGATGGATGCTGCTGACCCCCACCCCGATCAATCGTATCGGTGCCGCGGTCCAGTTCTTGTGAAACAGCTGCCGCGCGGCCCGGTAGATCTCGTGGCCGTCCGCGGTCGGCACCGCGAGCGTGGTGCGGCGGGTGAAGGTGCTGAAGTCGTGGTAGCGCAGCTTGATCTGTACGATGCGCCCGGTGACGCCATCCCGGCGCAGCCTGCGTGAGACCCGATTGGCCTCATCCAGCATCATCCCCTCGAGGGTCTCCGGATCCTCCTGATCCTCTCCGAAGGTGTGTTCGTGGCTGTAGGACTTCGCATCCCAGTCGGGGACGACCTCGCGCAGATCCTCTCCCCGCGCCAGCCGGTGCAGATGCTCCCCGTGCATTCCGAAGCGCGCCGCGAGCATCCGGCCGTCCAGCGCCGCGAGATCACCGATCGTCATGATGCCCATCGAGCGCAGCGCTTCCTGGCTGCGGGGGCCTACGCCCCATAACCGGGCGATATCGAGCGGATGCAAAAACGCGGTGACCTGGCCCGGGCCGACGATGGTGAGGCCGTCCGGCTTCTCGAAGTCGGATGCGATCTTGGCCACGAACTTGACCGGCGCGATGCCGACCGAGGCGGTCAAGCGGGTGCGGGCGCGGATGTCGGCCTTGATGCGCGCGCCGATCTCTTGGGGCGGACCGAAGAGCCGCTCGGTTCCGGTGAGGTCGAGGAAGGCCTCATCCAGCGAGAGCGGTTCGACCTTGGGCGAGTAGCAGCGGAAGACCTCCATGATCTGGCGGGAGGCCTCCTCGTATTTGCCGAACTGACCTGCGATCCGCACCAGATGCGGACAGCGCCGCTCCGCCTCGGCCATCGGCATGGCCGAGTGAATGCCGTAGGTGCGCGCCACGTAGGAGGCCGCGCTCACGACACCGCGTCCGGCAGCGGAACCGCCTACCACCACCGGTTTCCCCGCGAGGGAGGGATCGTCGCGAATTTCGATCGAGGCATAGAACGCATCCATGTCCACATGGGCGAAGACGCGTGTCCAGGAGTTTGTGGTGCTTTGCTCCATGGCGGATTCCTGTGCTGGACCGAAGACCGACATCTGCAGGGTACGCCAGCACGGCCGCACAGCGCCACGCCTGAAATGAACGCGAACTCTTCCGGTGGAGCCGAAGCAGATCCTTGGGAGGGAGGCTGGGGTGGGGTAGGATCGGGGCTTCCCATCGATGGGATCGCCCCCTGGACGTGTGTCGCGGGGGGAGGGGGGGGAGCTGATAGGGAGGAGGTTCGCATGTCCGATCTCGATTCTCTGCGCCCGCGGGGTGTGTGGGAGCGCTTCCTGGCCGCCAATCTGCGTCATGCCGAGGGCCGGCCGCGGCATCCGCGCCAGGAGGCCGGTCATCGCCGGGGCCTGCTCGAGGGGCAGGCCCCCCACGCCGCCATCCTGAGCTGCTCGGATTCGCGGATCGTGCCGGAGATCATCTTCGATCAGGGCCTGGGGGACCTCTTCGTCATCCGGGTCGCGGGGAATGTTCTTGGGCAGGTGGTGCTGGCGAGCGTGGAGTACGCGGTCGGGCACCTGAAGGTCCCGCTGGTGATCGTCCTGGGACACTCCTCGTGCGGGGCCGTGACCGCGACTCTCAGCGGCACAGTGCCGGAGGGGCACCTCTCTGCGCTGACTGAGAAGATCACCGCGACTCTGGGATCCCCGGCTGCGCCCCCCCCGGCCTCGAGACCCCTGACCGGGGCATCCTCGGCCGGGGCACCCCCGACCGGGGCATCCTCGGCCGGGGCATCCACAGCACCGGGATCCTCGCCCGCGCCGGCCGGCGGCGCCCAGGTGAGCGCGGCCCGCATCGACGCCGCGGCCCAGACTCACGCGATCGCGGTGGCCCGCGAGCTGCGGGCCAGCATGCCGATCATCGGACCGCGGGTCCGTAGCGGGGCCACGGAGATCGTGGCCGCCTATTATGACATGGAGAGCGGCCGGGTTCGGGAGCTGGCCGACGGATCCCCCGCAGCTCCCTGATTCGAGGGAAGGGCCCCGCCGCCGAGGGTGCCGGGCCTCAGAGAACCGCGCTGAACAGCTCCACGCAGTAGTCCCGCAGGAAGGTGACGCGCTGTACGAGCAGCGCGACTCGGCCCATCACGGTCAGGCCGAAGCCGGCTCCGAAGCCGATCATCAGCGTGTAGACCCCGATCTTGGAGGTCACGCCCAGAACGCCCTTGTGTTCCCGGGAGAAGAAGAAGTAGCTCAAGGAACAGAGCACGCCAAGGAAGGCCACGGCGAACATGATGCCGCCGTAGGAGCCGTCGACCGGGCGGATGGTGCCCTGCAGCTGGAAGAGGATCGCCGTCTTGATGGCCAGCGGAATGAAGACCCCGGTGGAGATGCCGATGTAGAAGGCCAGTGCGTAGCGGGCCACGAAACCGTACTTCCGTGACATGCGAAACCACATCAAGATGCCCAGCGTGACGGGAATGATATAGAACCACTGCGTGCTGAAGTTCTTTGTCAGTGGAACCCAGACCTTGTCGGTGAAGCTGGTGTGGTAGAGCAGCATGGTCCAGTAGCCGGTGGTGACGCCGACCCAGAGCCGTTCCACGAACTTGTAGGCCATGTTGTCCTTGAAGAGGAACGAGAAGATGGCCAGCGTGATCAGCGCCGCCAGGCCGTTCCACAACATATCGGTACCGCTCATCCCAGAGTTCCTTTCCAGCTACATGCTTCGTTCGGCCGCGCGCTTGGCGAAGAAGGCGATGTTGGTGATCACGATGAAGACCAGGATCACGGCATGCGAGGTGGTTTGATAGGGGATGCCCCGCAAGCCCTCGCCGTCGGTGCGGTTCGTGAGCTGTTCGTACTCGGCGGCGCCCTTGATGCCCGGCAGCAGGCCGAAGAGCTGGCCCGATTGCAGGTAGGGATAGTAGTCCGACGCCATGACACCCGTGACGCCCAGAGCCAACGGGACACCGAACTTGGCGTTGCCGTAGGTGATCCACATCTCGGCGGCGCTGCCGCCGCACAGGGCGACCACCCCCTCGACGTCGTCGAAGTTATGCACGCTGTCCATCATCGGCAATGTGTCGATGTCCTGGTTGTAATAGTCGACGGGGAAGGGAACGCGAAAGTTTGAGCCCATCGCCAGAATGGTAATGGCCGGATAGGGCTTGTAGCCCAGGAAGACGAAATCCTCGCCCGAGGTCTTGTTCATCTCCGTCGCCACACGCTGGATCAGCTCGTTGGCCATGGGCGGGCCGAACTGCGACAGGGAACTCATCACCAGGCGGCCGTTCTGGCTGAAGATCTGCCGGATGACCGCTTCGGCCATCGGATGGAGTTCGGCCATCGTGGAGGGATCGTAGTCGATCGCCAGGAAGAGGACTTCGCCGTCGGTGACATTGCCGACAAAGCGGTGGACATCCTCCACCTCGCTGGAAATGGTGACGGGAATGTTCATGTTGAAGATAGCCGGAATCACTACCGCGAGGCCCAGGATCACATAGATCCACCGGCGGTCCACGGAAAGGAGTCGATCATACCACGTCACGGCTAGTCACCTCCCATGTATGAGCGCTCGATGCCGAGCAGGATCTTCGTGCTATAGGTGATCGCGCCGAGGGCGATGCCGATCAGGATGGCCCGCTTGGCGGCCATGTTGGGCACCTCGAGGATCCAGCGCACCAGGAGATTGTTCCAGCTGGCGATCGGCTCGGGCAGCGGAATCAATCGCAGCATGACGACGAAGGCGGTCAGCAGCAGGATCGCCGCCAGGACCGTGCGGGCGCGGAAGGCGCGGTAGGCGGCGCTGGCGATGTAAAACGCTAGCAGCGAGAAGAGCGTGGCCTGCGCCGGGATCAGAATGTGGTCGAAGAAGCGGGAACTGAGCGAGGTGGGAGAATAGAACCATTCGACCCGCAACCCGCCGATGATCATGATCAGGAAGCCGGCGATGGTCACCAGTGAGAAGATCCGCTCCTTGGGTTCCCGCCGGGCCTTCCGAACGGTTGCGTTCATCAGGCTATAGATGCCGATAGGCAGCGCAAGAATGCCGATGACGATGACAAAGTCGTTGGCATACTGGAACAGCGTCTCCGAGTATTCGTGCGGTACCATGAATTGCACGATCATGGTCAACCCGCAGAGGAACACCAGGATGAGCGGAAGTTGGAGTTTCATCGTTTCGCTTTCCTATTCTTGTGCAACTCGATCAGTGCGGCGTGATGATGTTGGTGATGAGATTGGTCTTGAAAATTGTCGCCTCCAACACGCCCAGTGTGGCGACGATCAGAATGAGCGCCTTGACCACATCCTGCGCCTTGAGCGGGCCGATCAGCTTGGGGTCCTGTGACAGATAGGCCGAGGCGGCATAGAGCTCCTCGCCGATCAGGGTATAGTCGGTCGCGGCGACGAAGAAGGGGATCTGGGCGACCTGATCGGTACCGGACATCTGAATCGAACCGGTTGTGGCGCCGGCCTCGGCCAGCAGCAGCGCTTCGGCGTGGAAGACGCCCATGTAGAAGTTGGTGGCCGTCTTCTCCCGCAGCATCAGGCCGTTGACGGCTGCCACGTAGGGAAACTGCATGGCCGAGATGTAGAAGACATTGTCGGGTTCATAGATCTCGGGGCGGCCGGCTTGCAGGTAGGCTTCCTTCACAGTCTGCTGGGCCATGACCATCATCACCGGATCGTTGACCGGCACGAGCAACGGCGTTTGATACTCGGCGGTCTTGCGCGCCACCCGGGCCAGAATCGTGTAGCCGGCCAGCGTGGCGATGTCGCCGGCGGTGCCGGTGCCGAGGACGAAGAGAATCGGCCGGCCCATCTCGGTCGCCCGGCCGATGGCTTCATCGATGCGGCTGAGACCTGGGATGGGGCGGATGTAGAGCTTGCCGCCCTGGCGGGCATGGCGGATGAAGTAGACCATCAAGATGCCGAGCAGAAGCGCGATGAACAGTACGTTCCCACGCTGCGTGTGGATCCAGTCACCGCGCGCGATGCCGGAGACCGGCGGCGTCAGCGGCGAGACGGAGCCGTCGGCGGCCCGGGCGCGCAGGCGGTAGTAGACCGGCTGGCCGCGCGGTACGAACAGCGGATTGTACGACCGGCCGCTGCCGACCTTGTCCTGCTGATCGAGGAAGCTCGTGTCGGCGGCGGGCACCGAGCCGGCCAGAATCCAATCCGCCTCGGGGGCGCCGGGCTCCAGCGGGCCGCCAAGCGAGTCGGGCCGGTAGGGCAGGCGGTAGATGTCGTACATCAGCAGCCGGTCGGCATCCGGGGAGGGCTCCCAGGTGAGAATGATGCCGTGGCCGTTGTCATTCGGGTTGTCGGCGGTCCGCAGATTCGTCGGCGGCGCCCACAGCTCCTCGGCCGGCGCGCCCGGCGCGTCTCCCGCCATGCCATCTTGGGCACCGGCGGCATTCGCGATCCATGCCGTCAGCAGAAGGACGAGCAGGATTCTGACCGGGAGCGATCCTGGTCGGGGCGCAATGGGCGCTGGCGTGATTGGCAGAACGGGCAGGGCGGGTAGGGCGAACAGGGCTGGCGGGAAACAGTTCTTTCGCAGCACCGTGGCGAACTCCCTCTTGAACCAATCCGAACCGGGGGCGTTCAGAGGCGTCGGATCCACAAAGAACCGCCGCTGAGAACGCTGCCGACGGCAGGATCAAGCGGCGTGATGAAAGCATGCAGACCTTAGCAGTTGCATACTTTGCTGCACAAGCAAGAACACCGGCGCAGGAAGATCTTTGGCCTGAGGGCCATCCTGAAGTAACATAAGGACTTCCAGATGGTTGGGCTGAGACCCCGTGACCGATCCGATTTGGGGGGGGCTGAGGCGAGTCCAGAACAGCGATGACGATACCGGTCCTGACAGCCAAGATCTCCATCCCCCACGTGCCGCCCGGCTACATCGGCCGGGAGCGGCTCGACCGGCTCTGGACCCGCTGGCGGGAGCGGGGGCTCTGGGTGGTAACCGCCGGGGCCGGCTACGGCAAGAGCTCCTTCCTGGCCGCCCGCGCCCAGGCGATTGACGGCGTCTGCCTGTGGTACTCGGTCGATGAACTCGATCATGATCCGGCGGTCTTCCTGGCCCACCTGAACGCCGCCCTGGGCACCTCCCGGTCCCCGGCGGCCCCCGGGGGGAGCGACCTTGCCGAGCCGCGCGCCCTTCAACGGATGCTGGCCGTCCTGGCCCATGCGCTTCAGGGGCCCGCGGCGCCGGCCCTGCTGGTCTTCGATGACCTGCACCTGCTGCCGAGCGACTCCCCGACGTGGCGCTTTCTGGAACGCTTTCTCGCGTACGTGCCCCCCGCCTGCCAGGTCGTGCTGGCATCGCGCGAGCCGATTGCCATCGCTACCGCCCGGCGCCAGGTCCATGGCAAGGCGGTTCGCTTGACGGCCGCCGATCTGGCCTTCCGGGAAGCGGAACTGCGGGCCTTCTTTGCGGCGCGCTTCGGGTCCGACAGCCTTTCCCCGGCTCTGGCGCGCCGGATCCTGGCGCGCACGGAAGGTTGGGCGGCGGGGATCGAGGTTCTCTTCCAGGCCCTGGAGGGGACCAGCCGCGAGGCGATCGCCGAAGCTCTGGACCGGCTGGGGGAACAGGGCGGCCGGTGGTTCGAATATTTCGCCGAAGAGGTGCTGCAACGCCTCGACGATCGCATGCAGGACTTCTTGATGCGCTCTTCGATATTCCCGCGGCTTGATCCCGGGGTGTGCAATCAGGTGTTGGGATTGCACACCAGCCAGATTTGGCTGCGCCGGGCGGCGGAGCAGAACATCTTCACCTTCGCGCTCGAGAGTCCTGGCGCCGGGTATCGCTACCATCATCTCTTCCGGCGCTTCTTGCAGTCACGGCTGCATGCGACCCTTTCCCCGCGCGCCTTGCGGGCGCTGTACCGTAAGGCGGCCCGGGCCCTCATGAAGAGCGGCGCGTGGGCCGAGGCGGCGGCCTGCTGGGCCGAGGCGGGGGATCATCCCGCGTTGCTGCGGCTGCTCGAACGACAAGGCGTGGCGCTGTTGGCCGCCGGCCAGCATCAGGTGCTCGTGCGGGCACTCGACAGCCTGCCCCCGCGGCGATTGTCGCAGAGTCCCGCAGCGCTGATGATCATGGGGCGCATCGCCGACATCCGCGGCGAGTGGCCCGAGGCGGAGAAATGCTATCGCCGCGCGTTGCGAACCTGTGATCGTCCGGCGCGCACCGCGGAGCTGAAGGATCTGCTGGCCCACCTGTTGCTCCGGCAAGGCAAGTACGGGGCCTGCCTGAAGCTCAGCCGCCAACTCCTGGCCGAGCTCGGCCGCCGCAAGCCCGTCCTGCGCGCCCAGCTGATGACCCACATGGGTCTGGCCCACAGCGAAACCGGACGACTGGAGGAAGGCGAACGCTGCTTCCAGGAGGCCGAACGTCTCTTTCGCCAGCAGGGCCACCGGCCGGGCCAGGGGCGGGTGCTCTATTTGCTGGCCGCCAACATTCACTACCGGCGCGGGGAGTTCCGCCGCGCCCGGCACGCCTCGCGCAAGGCGATTCTCATCTTCCGAAAGATCCATGATCCGCGCCGCCTCTGCCTGAGCCTGGGGGTTCTGGGGTTCATCACCGCCTCGACCGGCGCCCTGCGCGAGGCGCGGGCGCTTACCCAGCGGGCGCTCCGGCTGGCCGAGGGACTCGAGTACCAGGTCCTGGTCGGCTACTGCCATCACACCTTCGGCCTGTGCGACCTGTTGGAGGATGACCTGGCGGGCGCCCGGGGGCATTTCTCGCAGGCCCATACCATTGCGGACAGCTTGGGCGATCCGGCCCTGCGCATCTTGCCGCGGCTCGGCCTGGCGGAGTGCGCTCTACGGGCGGCGCAGCCTACGCGGGCCGAGCCGGTCTGTCGCGAGGGCCTGGCGATCGCGCAGGCCATGGGGGATCCACTCGGCGAGGCCCGGGCCCGCATGCTCCTGGGGGAAATCCTCTGGGAGACGCGGCCGCGCAGCGCCCGGGCCCAGTGGGTCCAGGCTGATGCCCTGCTCGACCGGATGGGTGCGGCCTTCGACCGCAACCGGCTGCTTCTCACGCGGCTGGCCCACGGCGCCGTGGCGGCGTCCCAGGAGCCCGCGCGGTTGGCCGAACTGATCGAGAATGTCACCGTGCAGGAGCATGAATTCCTGCTGACCAGGGTGGCGTCTCCGGCGGCGGCCCGGGTATTGCCTCGCGCGTTGCGGCATGGGATTCAGCCCGACCGTGTGGCGGCGCTCCTTGTACAACTTGGGCCGCCCGTGCTGCCCGGACTCGAGGCGTGTATCGACGCCGAGCCGCGCGCCTCCGATCAGATCGGCCAGCGCCTGGTCGAGGTCCTGTCTCAGATTCCGGGCGACGAGGCTCGTCGGCTGCTGACCTCCCTGGCGGCCCGGGGCCGGTCGGATCAGGACACGGCCGCACTGGAAGCGATTCGTGAACTGGAGCGACCGCCGGCGCCGCCGCTTCACATTCTGGCCCTTGGAACCATGGAGGTTCGCGCGGGCGGGCATCAACTGGGGCATGCCGCCTGGCGTTCGGCCCGCGCCCGGCGCCTGCTGCAGTTGCTCCTGATCCATCGATTCCGCTGGGTGCCGCGGGAGGTCATTCTCGATACGCTGTGGCCGGAGGCCGAACCGGAGAAGGGAGCCAACAACCTCTGGCAAACGATGCATGTGCTGCGGCGAACCCTGGAACCGGGCCTGCGGGAGGCCCGCCAGTCTGCCTATCTGCGAGCCCGGGGAGAGGCCTGCCGGCTGGCGCCGGGGGAGGGCTACACCTATGACGTGGAGCAGTTCGAGCGCGCGGCGGCCGGTGGGGAACGCCTGTGGCAGCAAGGCAAGTTCGCCGCCGCCGAGAAACAGTGGCTGCAGGCGACCGAGCTCTATCGCGGCGAGCTCTTCGCCGAGAGTCCCTACGAAGAGTTCGCCATCGCCGATCGGGAGCGCCTGCGCGAGATCCTGCTGCGCACCCTTCTCCACCTGCTCGAGCAGTACGAGCATGGCCGGCGGTGGCCGGAGATGGCCCTGCTCAGCCGGCGCGCGCTCGAGATCGATCCCTACCAGGAGGAGTCCCATCGCTATCGAGTCCAGGCCCAGCTTGCCCTGGGACATCGCCGGGAGGCGCTGGATGCCTACCACGAGTACGAGAAGATGATGGTCCGGGAGATGGGGTTGATGCCCACGCAGGCGATGAGGGCCCTGGCCGAACAAATCGTGAACGGGAGAAAATGAGCCGGGCCGCCCCCAGCTTCCAACCGTGGGGCGACCCGGCGATCACGACCTGCTTTCGTCTTCCTCCTCCACGGCGTGTTCCTCGAGCAGGCCCCCATCCTCCCGGGATCCGACCACGCCATTGAGCACCCGCATCTCATCGAAGAAGGCGATCAATTCGGGGTAGCTGCCGAATGTGGTTTCCTCGCCGCTGGCCACATGCCGCACGCGCCCCCGGAAGGCGTCCCGCATCTCCTTGACAAAGCGCACCACGAAGGTGGTCATGAGTGCCCCTCGCTTTCCGGCCGCGACCTACCGATCATCGAACCAGCAGGAGGCGCGCGCACGCTTCGCGGCGCAGGCCGCCTTGCGCCGTCACCCGGGCGCGCGCGAAGTAGACGCCGCTGGCCATCGGCCGGCCGTCGGCGCCGCGGCCATCCCAGTGGTAACGATGCATGCCGGCCGGGGTCTGGCCCGCGGCAAGCGTCGCAATCCGGCGCCCGCCCATGTCGTAGACACACAGATCCACGGCCGCCGCGTCCGGCAAGGCCATTCTCAGATCCGCGCCCGCCGGGCGGACCTGAGCGGTGAGGCCGAACTCCCGCGGGGTGACACCCGGGAAGCCGTCACCCGGGAAGCCGTCACCCGGGACGGCGTCTCCGGGGTCGTGCTGCTGCTCACTGTCGGAGTCGCCGATGCCGCTCACATCCCCATACAGAACCACCGTCACGTGCGTGTCGTGGTAGTCGACTTCGTACTGCAGCCCGATGCCCGGAGATCCGAACTGAACGTCGAAGACGCCGGCGCGGGACGCGCAACTCAACACCTGGAAGGTGTCGCCGGCCACCGGTGTGAAGCCGTCCAGAACACGGATCCAGATCGTCCCGGCCAGTTCGGCCGCGCCGTTGACCTGGAGGTGGTCGTACTGACCTGTTTGACGGCCGTCGAGCTCGCAGTACAAGACGCCCTCCGCGGTCTGGCTGTACGCGCCGTCGATGGTCAGCCGTCCGGCCGAGCCGCCGGGATTGACGCGTCCGCTGCTGTGCACATCGGCCAGCACGTGGCCTGATCCCGTGAGGGTGCCGCCCTCGATCAGAAGCGGCTCGCCGGCGAGCGGCCACAGCAGGCCGTCGACCTCGGTCCAGCCGCGGCCGTCATAGGCGTGGCCGGCCGGGTTGCAGCCGGCCTGGGTGTAGGCTCCGTTGACCAGCAGTGAGCAGGCCGCCCCGACGGTCACGCGGCCCTCATTGTGCAACCCGCCGAGGGTCGCGAAGCTCCGGCCGCCCGCGAGGCGGAACTGGCCTACAGAGTCGACCTGGGCCAGGTTCAGGAGCGCGTCGGTCGCGCCCTCGTCCCGGTAGATCATCGACCCCGGGCCATCGAGCAAGACAGCGGCGTCCAAGCGATGCACGTCGGCGCCGATCAGGTAGAGGGAGCTGCCCTCGTGGGCGTGCCAGTGGCCGCGGTAGAGAACCTGGGATCCATAGTTCTGCGTCATATTCGCGATGCGTGCGATGGCGCTGTCCTGGGCGGCGACCCAGCCATCGTTGTGGAACGAACTATGGGTGACGTTGAGCAGACGACCGGGCTGATCGGCCAGAATCCAGCCTTGATTTTGCACCGGGGCGCTGATTTGTCCGGTGCCCTGGATCGTGTGGCCCGCTTGATGGTGAAGAACGGAGTAGTAATCGCTAATGGCCGCGTCCTGCAGGTCATCCCCGGCGCACAGCACGACGCGTCCGCTGCCACGCAGATAGGTATTGCCGGCCCTCATCTGAACAGCGCTGTTTCCCGGTCCGGACAGGGGATTGACAACGATGGTTCCGTCATTGCGGCAATCGGCCTCGAGCGCGAGGAGCTGCCCTTCCAGGACCACGATGTCGGCATCGCAATTCACGTTGCGCAGGGTGGCTGTGCCGCGGCACTCGAAGGTGCCGCCATTGGAGGAGCGGAGCTGTCCGCCGGCGATGCGGGCCGAGCTTGCGAGGCCGACCGTTCCATTGTCGGCCAGGATGAGTCCGCCGGCACTCTGGTTGACAGCGCTCGACCCCAGGATGAGCTCTCCGCCGTCGAGGGCTTGCATGATGGCGTCGTTCTGTTTCTCGTAGCTCTCGAGCCAGAGCGGATCCCCGGGACGGTCGGCACAGACCAGGCCCAGGTTGGTGAGCGGGATCTGAAGCACACCACCTCCTCGAATGGTGTGCTCCTCTCCTTGGGTGACCTGGGTGTAGTAGGTCGTCAGGCGGGTGTCATGGGGACTGCCGTTGGTCTGCATGCGCAGGGTGCCGGTTCCGGTGAGCAGGACATGGCCATCGATGAACCGCAGGGAGCAGTCCGAATCACCCTGGTCGGCGTTGAGCAGGATGTCGCCATCGTTGGTGAGACTGGTGCTGATGTCGATACTCGAGTTGCTGGGAGTGCGGATATCGGCGCTCGAGCTCACGCTTGTCAGGCGCGCCCCGTGACCCTGGATGCGAATCCAGCCTTGGTTGGCGCTCTCGAGCTGGCCGCCGGTGACAGCCGCGTTCGCCGCCAGGGTGACGACTGCGCCGTCGGCGCGAATCACCCCCCCGGCGCTCTGGGTGATCGCGCCTGCGTTGATGACCAGTTCCCCGTCGGCGGTCGCCTCGAAGACCGCATGGTTGGTCTTGCCGGAGCCGTCCAGGTGCAGGGGGTCGCCGGCGCGCTGGGCCCGGATCGTCCCGTGGTTGACCAGGTTGCAGTAGATCGTTCCCCCGCCCTGAATGGTGTGGCCGGCGCCCTGGGTCGCAGTCGTGTAGTAGTCGGTCAGGCAGGCATCGTCACGGCTGCCGGCGGTCCGCAGATGGATCGTGCCGGTGCCCTCCAGGGCCACGGCGCCTCCGATGAAGCGCAGATAGGTGTTGCCCTCATCCCCGGCGTGGTTGATGTAGATGTCGCCGTGGTTGGTGAGGCTGGTCTGTAGATCCGCTCCGGATGGGCCGGAGGCGCGCATGTCCCCGAGCTGTGTCACGTTGGTGAGGACGGCCCCCTGTCCCAGGATCTCGATGTGGCCTCCCGCGACCGTTTCGAGCCGGCCGCCGGTGACCCGGGCGCTGGAATTCAGGACAACCTCGGCGTTGTCGGCCCGGATGACCCCGCCGGCGTCCTGGGACGTCGTGCCCGATCCGATGACCAGTTGGCCCCCGTCGACCGCCTCGAGGACTCCGTAGTTGTTTCGCTCCAGGTTGTACAGGGTGAGCGGATCGCCCGGTCTGTCCGCCCGGATCGTCCCGTAGTTGTGCAGATTGGCGGTGATGGTGCCCCCGCCCCGGATCGTGTGCCCGTTGCCGTGGGTGAAAGTGGAGTAATAGGTCTCGATTCGGGCCGCGCTCGCCACACCATCGGTCTGCATGAGCAGCTCGCCGCTTCCGGTGATCTGCGCGCTGTTGAACACGGTGATGACGGTCCCGTTCGGGCCCGAGAGCGGATTGAGACTCAGGAGGCCGTGGTTCTCGAATGAGGTCCCGGCCAGTGACAGATTGGTGCCATCGAGCAGATCCCAGGTGCCGGATGCCTGGTTCGCGACGGAGCCGGTGATCGTACTCCCGGCCAGGTCCACCAGGACCGTGCCGTGATTCGTGAAACCCTCCGGTTGCAGGCATTGCAGGCTGCGCCCCGAGAGGCTCAGCGATCCCAGGGGGTTGAGCAGCCGGATCGCATCCAGGCCGATGCTTGTTCCCAGGGTGATCAGATAGCCGTTGCCGTCATCCGGGATGAGCGCGATTTCGCCGCTCGCATTGGGGACATTTTGCGGATCCCAGTTCGCGGCCGTCTGCCAGCTGCCGCCGGCCGGATTGACCCAGGTGATCTCCTGGGCGCCGGCCGCGCCCAGTCCGGGCGCCCATCCGCCGCCCAGGGCCAACGTGAGGCTCACGGCCAGCAGCCACGGCGCCGGCCCGGTCCGTCTTGCTTCGGTTCCCATGGGAAGCGGGCCGCTCGCCGCGCTCGGGGCGGCGCTCGCGGCGCTGTCGCGCCGATGCGTTCTGATAGACATCTGTATGCCCTCCTTGATCGAGGTTCCACGGTGGGTTGTCGTGCGCAGAGTATCCCGGCCGCCTTACGCGCCCCTTACGCGCGCCGGGGAGTGGCTCCCGGCGGAGCAGACCGCCGATGGGGTGGCAAAGGTCGTGGAGGGGCGGTCGGATTCGCGTCCCGAAGTGCGGGAGTGCTGACCGATTGGAGTCGCTTCCACAACAGCCGGGCATGGTACAATCAACCCATCGGCCGGCGCCGGATGGGCGCCCGGTCTGTTCGTTCTCGCGGCGATGGAGGGAACTGGAATGTCTCGATCGGCTCTTCTCTTGATCCTCCTTGGCTGGATACCGGCGGCGCCGGTCCTGGCCCTGGATACCACGACCCGGATGGTTTCGCCGGTGATGGAGTGGGGGGCGGCCGACCTGGAGCGCTTCGACGAGGCCTGGATCTATGTGAAGTTTGTCGAAGGCGCCAATGTCATCGCCGCGCAGGGACGATTCCTGGACGCTCCGCCCGCCGGCGCAGCCACCCTGGACATGGGCCGGGTCAATCAGTGCCTGGCAGCCGAAGCCGTCACCGAGATGGAACCGACCTTCGATCATGACCGGACGCGACTGCGCGAGTGGAAGGCCCGCGGGGAGATGCGCGCCGGGGTCGTGGGGCCCGATCTCTCGCTGTGGTTCAACGTCCGCGTCGACGGCGGCCACGCGGCGGTCGCCCGGCTCGTCAATGCGCTCAACGCCTGCCCCGAGGTGGAGATCGCCCATCCGGCGGCGATTCCCGAAACGGCCGGGTTCTTCACGGCGGGGGAGGCGACAGCTCCCGCTCCGGCCGCGGGCGAGCGGCTCCCGACGCCCGACTTCTCCGGTCAGCAAGGATATCTCTACGCGACGCCCAACGGGCTGGATGCGCCCTCGGTCTGGGCGGTGCCGGGCGGCAAGGGGGCCGGCGTGAAGTTCCTGGATGTGGAACTCTGCTGGACACTCGACCACGAGGACTTCGACGCGGGGGGGCCGTTCTACGTCGGCGGCGCCACGATGGACCCAGGCTACGAGTATCACGGCACCCCGGTGCTGGGAGAGGTGATCGGCCAGCACAACGGGTATGGCGTCAACGGCTTCGCTCCCGATGTGCAGTTTGGGGTCGTGGCGGTCACGGTGGCCGAGTGGCCCAACGTGCCGCACTACTTCCAGGAGGCGGTCGACCAGCTCGACGCGGGGGATCTGTGGCTCATCGAGCTGCAGATGTATCCGGCCGGGTTCGGCGCGACCCCGATGGAGTGGATGCAGGTCAACTATGACGTGATCTGGACCAGTTCATGGAGCCTGGGCATCATCTGTATCGAGGCCGGCGCCAACGGCGGCCAGGATCTGGACGATCCGGCCTGGGGCGGCGTGTTCGACCGTACCCTGCGCGACTCGGGCGCCATCATGGTGGCCGCGGGTCGTCCCAACAGCCTGACGGCGGAGTCCTTCACCAACTACGGAAGCCGCCTGGATCTGCATGCCTGGGGATCCTCGATCGTCTCGACCGGCGGCGGCGACCTCTACAACGGCGGCACGCTGCAGACGCGCTACACCGCCACCTTCGGCGGCACCTCGGGGGCCTCCCCGATGATCGCCGGATCGGTGGCGGCCCTCCAGGGCGTCGTCAAGGCCCATCACCCGGAGCCGTACAGCCCGCTGGAGATGCGCACATTGTTGCGTGACACCGGAACCCCGCATGTCGATCCGTACAGGGAGATCGGTCCGCGTCCGGATCTCGGCGCCGCCGTGGCGCAGATTTCGCTGTTCTCGGCGATCGACTCCCGGCCGGCAACGACCGCGGCGCCGCGCCTGTTGGCCGCGAACCCCTATCGCCCACACGGCCAGATTCGCCTCTTGCTGCCGGTTGGGCAGGAAGCGGCCGGAACCGGCCGGACGGAATTGGCTGTCTTCGACCTGGCCGGCCGGCGCATCCGGACCCTCCACGCCGCCCCGCTGGCGGGGCATGACATCAGCGTGTCGTGGGACGGCGTCGATGCAACCGGCTGGCGGGTGACCGAGGGCGTGTACTTCCTCCGCCTGGCCGCGCAAGGGGTTCGGGCGGATCATCGCATCCTGTTGGTTCGCTGATCGCCGTGCCCGCCCCTCAGAAGCGATACGATAGCGGCTGACTGAAGTGGCCTGCTGTGCTAGGCTTCAGCCGTTAACGACACGATACGCTGCGGGCGTGATCGCCGCCATTTTGGCATCTGTCACTGGAGGACGCATTCAGGCGTTCTTGGCTGTTCCCTCTGGCGCTGACCTACGCTGTCTACGCGCGTCTTGGCGACGCACCGGTATCGAGTGGTCTGTAGCTGGAGGGAGAGATGCTCCGCTTACCTGCACTAAGAATCGGCCCCATTGAATCACGCCTGCCCATCATACAGGGCGGCATGGGTGTCGGCGTTTCCCTCTCGCGTTTGGCCGCCAGCGTGGCCAACGAAGGCGGCATCGGCGTGATTGCCACGGCGGGCATCGGCCTGTTGGATCCGAACGCGAAGTTGGACTTGCGCAGCGCGGATGTTCGCGTCCTGGAGGAGGAAATCCACGCGGCGCGCGAACAGACGACCGGGCCGATCGGTGTCAATGTGATGCTGGCCGCCAGCGACTTCGATCAGTTGATGCTCACTTCGGTGCAGGCCGGAGTCGATGTCATTTTCATGGGCGCCGGACTGCCGCTGAAGGTTCCGGCCACCCTTACGCCGGAACGAATGCGTGAGTGCCACACCCAGTTCGTGCCGAAAATCTCCTCGGCGCGGGCAGCCCGGCTGATTCTCAAGTACTGGAGCCAGCAGTACGGGATCGTTCCGGCGGCCTTCGTCGTGGAAGGGCCCATGGCCGGGGGGCATTTGGGGTTCAGGCGCGAGCAGATCAACGACCCGCAGTATGCCCTCGAGAAGCTGGTGCCGGAGGTGGTGGCGGCCGTGGCCCCCTACCGGGAGTCGTGTGGACGGGACATTCCGATCATCGCGGCCGGCGGGGTGTTCACCGGTGAAGACATCCATACGTTTCTGGAACTGGGGGCGGCGGGCGTCAAAATGGGCACTCGGTTTGTTGGCACCCATGAATGCGATGCTCATCAGAACTTCAAGCTCGCCTATGTCCACTGCAAGAAAGAGGACATCGTCATCATCGAAAGCCCGGTTGGGCTGCTCGGCCGGGCCATCACCAACGACTTCCTCGCCGAGGTTGCCAAGGGGGCGAAAATCCCGTTTCATTGCCCCTGGCATTGTCTGAAGCCCTGCGACGTCAAGCGCGCGCCCTACTGCATTGCCCAGGCGCTGAAGTCCGCCCGGCTCGGCGATTTCGTAGGTGGATTCGCGTTCGCGGGCAGCAATGCCTTTCGGGTGGCCGAGCTGGTCTCGGTGAAGTCATTGATGAACACACTGGTACAGGAGTTCGAAGCGGCCGTCCGCGCGCATGCGGTGGCAGTCTGATTGCGCGCGGGTCCATCGAGGGAAACCGAGCATGGATGGCAAGATCACTGTATTGACACTGATCCCCAACGCCGGCGACCGCCTGTCGCGTTGTCTGGAGAGCGTTTCTTGGGCCGATGACCTCTTCTGCGTCGTCGATCCGAAGACCCGCGACGGTTCGGACGAGGTCGCCCGGCGCTACTCCCGCCATGTGGTGGCGCACGAATATGTCAATGCCGCCGACCAGCGCAACTGGGCCCTCCCGCAGATCGAAACCGAGTGGACTCTGGTTCTCGACGCCGACGAGTGGGTCTCCCCCGAGCTGGCCGCGCGCATCCAAGCCATTGTTGCCGACCCCGCCAGCCTCGATGGATACGATGTCAAACGCCTCTCCTACTTCTTCGGCAAGCTCATTCGTCATTGCGGCTGGCACCGCGACTACAACATGCGACTCTTCCGTACATGCAAGGGCCGCTATTCCGAGGACCGTGTGCATGCAAGAGCGGTTATCGAAGGACGCACCGGACGCATCGACGAGGTGATGTATCACGAGACCTACCGCACCTTCGAGGAGTATTTCGCGACCTTCCAGCGCTTCACCAGCTGGGGCGCCCAGGACGCCTTCGATCGCGGCAAGCGCGCCACCCTGGGCGATCTCACTGTGCGGCCGCTGCTGCGCTTCCTGAAGATGTACGTCGCGCGCCAGGGATTTCGCGACGGGTACCATGGCGCCGTGCTCTGCGGACTGGCGGCCTACTCGGTCTTTACCAAGTACGCCAAGGTATGGCATCTGGGACGTTTGGCGAAGGAAGAGCGGGGTGGGGGGGGCTGAAGCCGGAAGACTCCCGGATCCCGGCTCCCAGTGCGCCGGGCTCGGCCGGAGAGCGTCGCCGGCTTTCCGATGCAAGATGACACGGTCCGGATCCGTCCGCCCGCCTGCGCTTGCCATACTTCCCAACGTCTGGTATCTTTGTATGTTGCGACGGTGCACTTCTAGGTTGTAATCATTCTGCGGGAGGCGTCCTGGTGAAGCGGGTCTCTCGGCTGATTCTGCTGGGCTGCTGCAGCATTGGCCTTTTTCCTCAAGCGGGGGCGCAAGCTCAGCGGGAGGACCTGCCCTGGATTCTCGACACCCTGTCGCGCCGCAATGTGCGCGTCGGCGCGCCCGAGATGACCTGGCAGGCGATCGACTTGAATGGTGACGGCACCGACGAGCTGGCGGTCCTGCTCGACCATTACACCGTGCAGATCCACGCATTCGATGGCCATCGTTGGCAGATTCTGAAGCAGCACAATCTCGAGGGGCCGGCCAGCCATCGCAACTTCTTTCGCACATGCTCGTGCGGCGATCTGGATGGCGACGGGTGGTCGGAGCTCGCCATCCCCCGGGTTGACGGGGACTCTCTGTGGATCGATATCTGGGGAGACGGCGCCCGGCGTAGCCTGGGGCCGGTCCTCGCCGAGGACACCAAAAAGGACGGCATCTACGACGCGAGGCTCCTTCCGCTGGGGATGGTCCATGACGGCGCGGCGGGTGAGGATCTGCTGATCGTCCTCGCCATTGTCGGCCTCGACTCGGGGCTCAGGGGTGTTCTGGCCTATTCCCTCGAGGAGCAGGAGGAACGCTGGCGGCACGAAACCGGCCCCAACCCTTGTACGGCCACGGCGCGGTTGATCGATCTCGACGGTGACGGACATCGTGAGATCCTGTTCACCATGGGGGCTTCCTGCAACGGCCGCGCGGCCGGAGTGACCGATGACGACCACGCCTGGGTCATGGCCCTGCGCCCCGGCGGGGAGCTGATGTGGTTCCAGCGGCTCGGGGGAGGGTTTCATCATCCCAACTGGTGCGAGGTGCTGCGCCCGGCCGCCGATCGCTGCGTTGTGGTCACCGGCACGCTGAACCGGCAGCACAGCCCGGAAAGGGGAGAGCGATCCGAGCTGCCCCCTGTGTCAGGCGACAGCCTGCATGTGTGGGATGGTCGCACGGGTCAGCGGCTCCAGGTGCTGGGCATCGCCGAGGGTCTGGGCAGCCTGGTCATGATCGATGACCGGCATCTCGCGGTGGGGACTCAGGAGGGCGTGCTTTCCGTATATCCGCTCTCGCCCGCGGGCCGGCTGCTTTCTCCCGAGGCGCGTTTCCGCGTCGATCCGGCCATCAACCTCGTGCTGGCCAATGATCTGAATGGCAACGGCGCGGCGGAGCTGGTGGGCATCTCACGCGAACTCGGCACCCGTGTCGTCGTGCTCGACGGCCGCTTCGAGATGATGGCGGATCTGGAGCTTCCTCCCACGGCCCGAGGCGTAAGCCTGATCCCGCTCGCGCGCGCGGGGCGGCCGGACCTGCTCCTGCTGGGTATGGAAGGGCATATGATGACCCTGGGGCTGATGCGCAATCTGAGGATCGGCTCGCCGGCGATTGCGAATCTGAACGATGGCCGCGAGTCGGCGGTTCGCCGCGAGAGCGGCTCTGACACCGGCGGTGGGGGCATGTTCGGGTTGCCGGGCGGGGCCCGGAGTGTGGGGCTCTTGCTGGCCATGGGCGCCGGGGGCGTGGCATGGGCATGGGCCCGGCGCACGCGGCGCGCGGGACCGGAAGGGGCGCCCGGGCTGCCGGCGGTATCTCCGGCGAGGCCGGCCGTCCTGACCGGGGATCTTCGCCGGTTGCGGGTGGCCCTGCTCATGGCCACCCAGATCGGTGACCACGGGCATCTTGCGGTGACCCGTGTTGCTCGCCGGCTGATCTGGCTGCTGGAGGCGATCGCCCAGCAAGAGGCCCCGCCCGCCGAGTCACTGAGTCGCCTGCAGGACACGGCTCGCGACTTCACCGACATCACCAGCCCCCAGATCGAGCAGATCCTGGCCCTGGCCGCCGCCCTGCAGGTCGAGACCTCCGTCAGCGAGCCTGTGCAGGCCGGGCGCGAGACACTGACCACCCTGTGCCAGGCGCTCGATCGCGCGGGTTGGACCCACGAGCAGATCCTCAACGCGCTTCCCGGGGCCAGGGCGGCGTGCGAGCAGATCGAGGGCGGGCTTCACCGCCTGCGGCTGGATGCGCTGCACAGCGTGACCCAGCCGCTGACGCGCGAGATCGAAAGCGCCGTGGCCACCGCGCGAGAGAGCGCCGGTGCCGCGGCAGCGCGCATCACCATGGAGATCGCGCCCGAGGCCCGGGCCTGTCATGTGCGCGCGGCGCGTGGCGACCTGGCCGTCATCATGGAGAACCTGATCGCCAACTCCGTCCGGGCGGTCGCCGGACGGCCGGATCCGTGGATTCGCATTCGGGGCTGGGTCGAGAAGCGCTTCGCCGTGGTGGAGGTCTCCGACAACGGTTGCGGCATCCCGGTCGAGAAGCAGGAGGAGATCTTCCGGGCCGGCATATCCTCGCGGGAAACCGGCGGCACCGGCCTGTTCGCATCCCGCCGCCTGCTCGATGACCTGGGGGGCAGCTTGCGCGTGAAGGAGAGCCGGATCGACGGCGGCACGACCATGGAACTGCGCCTGATGATCGAGACGTCGCCGGCCCCCGCGCCCGAAACCGGGCCGGGCGCGGGGGAGCAGGCTGTGGCCGTGAGCGAGTCCGGTACGCACCTGGGGCGTCTGTAGGAGAGGGGCGCCATGACCAAGGCGAACGAGTCCCGGGATCCGCAACGGCCGAAGGTGCTCTTGATCGATGACGACCGCGAGTTCTGTTCGGATCTGGCGGCGTTGCTGTCGAGGCGGCTCGAGTTCTTGTGCGCGCACACGGTCCCTGAAGGGCTGGAGCGCCTGACGGCGGCGCACCCGGACGCGGTCCTGCTCGATGTCGACCTGGGCTCGGGCCAGGATGGACTCGCCGGATTGCTCGAGATCCGCCGTGATCCGGCGGCGCCGCCCGTGATCATGCTGACCGGCGACCGGCGAATTCCCACCGTGGTCGAGGCCATGCGACTGGGCGCCTACCATTACCTGCCGAAGCCTCCCGGCATCGAGGAGATCGTCCACCTTGTAGAACGCGCCATGGAAGAGCAGAAGCTGCGCCGGCGGGTGCTGTCGCTGGAGCGCGACGTCGAGTCGCTGCGCGGGGACATCGTGGCGCAGGACCCGCGCACGCTGGAGCTGCTGCGCCTGGTCGCCCGCGTGGCGCCGACGGATGCCAGCGTGTTCATCACCGGTGAGTCGGGCACCGGCAAGGAGCTCATTGCCCGGCGGATTCACGATACCAGCCGCCGCGCGGACGGCCCCTTCGTGGTGGTCAACTGCCCCGCCGTACCGAAGGATCTGATCGAGAGCGAGGTGTTCGGCCACGAGGCCGGAGCCTTCACCGATGCCAAACGCCGCCGGCTGGGCGCCTTCGAGCTGGCCAACGGCGGCACGCTCTTTCTGGATGAGCTGGGGGACAGCCCTCCCGCGCTGCAGGCCAAGATCCTGCGCGTGCTCGAATCGAGTGTTCTCCAGCGGGTCGGAAGCGAGCATCCCATCCAGGTGGACGTGAGGGTCATCTCGGCCACCAATCGGGATGTTCCCGCGCAACTCGAAGCCGGAACGCTGCGCGAGGATCTCTTCTATCGGCTCAATGTCTATCCGCTGCACATTCCCCCGCTGCGCGAACGGCCGGGTGACATTCTCAGAATCGCCTACCACTTCCTGGCGCTCTTCGCCAGCCGCGACGGCAAGCCGCTGCGCGGCATCTCGCCGGCGGCCGAGAAGCTGCTCCTGGACCAGCCGTGGGGCGGGAATGTGCGCCAGCTGCGCAACGTCATCGAGCGGGCCGTCATCGACTGCCAGGGCGAGCGGCTCGACCTTCCCGACCTTGGCCTGGGCCGTCCGGGCGCGCTCCCCGCATCGTTGCCGTATGACGAGGCCAAGCTCCTGGCGCTACAGACCTTCAAGCGGGATTACGTGCTCGCGCGCCTGCGCGAGAGCGCGGGCAATGTGAGCCAGGCGGCCGAACGGAGTGGGCTGAAGCGCCAGAGCTTCCAGCGGATGATGCAGGAGTGCCGCATCGATCCGCGGCCCTTCCGCACGGGCGGAACGGACGGGCCCTAGCCGGGGGCGCCTACCGGTGCTCATGCTCGGTGGTGTTGAAGGTGTAGGATACGACCACCCCCTGGTCGTCGAAGCGCAGCACGAGATCCTTGGTCTTGGCCTCCGAGAAGATTGCGTAGCGGTAGCGCCCGTAGGTCCAGGTGACCCCGCCGTCCTCGATCCCGGTGCGCCAGGGAGGGCCGAAGGTCTCCTCGATCTCGGCCTGGGTGGTCCGATGCAGTTGAATCGCGGCTACCTTGTCCGCCGGGAAGTCATGCCCGACCGTGGCACAGCCTCCCAGGAACAGTCCGGTCGACAGAAGCGCCGGCGGTATGAACCGCCGGGGCGCCATCCTGCGTAGCATCCGAATCACCGTCTGCCTCCTTGCGCGTACCCGTGGATTACCGAACCTTGACCAGCCTCGTCGCGGCGCTGCCCTCGCTGCTGGCCGCTCGCAGCCAGACCACCCCGGCCGGCCAGTCGTGGGTGGGCAGTTCCTGGACCGTCTGCCGGGCGCCGGCGAGGCGCTGCCGCCCGAGGATCCGTCCGTTGGCGTCGATGACCGACAGCTCGATCGGCGCGGCCGAAGGTTGCACGAGCGCGAAGCGCGCGACATCGAGCACCGGATTGGGTCCCATCCGGCGCAGGACCAGGCGCGCGCCGGCATGGCTGGGCGGATCGAGCGGCGCCGTGTTCATGAAGAGCGGCTGCGCCAGTGTGGCCAGCGCGGCCACCCCAGCCTTCAGGCACTGTGTACCGAACGGCCAGTAGGCATCGTAGTTGGCCAGCAGGTCGCTGGTCGAGTGGTAGTAGGGATTGGAGGAGTAGTCGTCCTCGATGCCGAGGATGGCCGGGTACCCATGGACCCAGAAGGGATAGTGATCGCTGTAGGATGACCCGGGGTTGTAGTCCAACTGGATGCTCAGTTCCGGCACGTAGGTGGCGGCCGCATCGGCCAGGGCCTGGGCCAGCGGATAGGACGGTGTGTTATAGGGCACATAGACACCGCCGTCGAAATCCGCATCGAATAGAATCATGTCGAAGTTGATCACGCCCAGGATCTGCTCGCCGGCCTGGGCAGCCGCCGCGGCGTAGGCGTAACTGCCGCACAGGCCCATCTCCTCGGCGCCGAAACAGATGTAGCGGATCGTGTACTCGAAGTTGTACTGCGACAGCACCCGCGCGGCCTCGATGGCGCCTCCCGATCCGCTGGCATTGTCATCGGCCCCGGGTGCGACCGGTTCGGGATAGAACGTATAGCCCGCGGTCGAGTCCAGGTGGCCACAGATGATGTAGATCTGTTCGGGGTAGGTCACCCCGATCTGCTCGGCCACGACATTGTAGCAGTCGAAATCATCCCCCCACCAGGCATCCGCCCAGAACGGCTGGATCTCTGCCTCGAGCCCATAGGATTCGAAGGTGTTGTGCGCCCAGAGACAGGCGTCGTGGTACTCGGACCGGCGGGCGTTGCGGGTCACGAAGTTCTCCAGGGATTGGATGATGCCCTTGTACGAAGCCTCGTCGATCTGATCGATGATCTCCTGGATGTCGCTGTTGCGTGCAGTCGGCAGCGGTTCATACCCGGTCGCCGGCGCCGCCGGCCGTCTGCGCAGCGCCTCCATGGCATCGTTCCAGAGCGCGCCGGTGAGCGGTTGGGGGCGCAGGGGCAGGACGCCCTGGATGCCGTGCAGCGAGAAGCCGGCCGGGACGACCGGATCGAGCCGGATGAGCCACCGGCCGGAACGCTCAAAGAGGACGCTGCCGAGCGCCGAGAGGTTCGCGCGTCCCTCCGCCGAGGCCGGGTGAGCGATCACCCAGCGATCCTCGGCCGCGACCTCATCCGCCAGGACGGCGACGCCGCGCGGAAGATCGCCGCCGGCCGGGTCGCGCCACAGGATGAGCATCTCCTCGTTGTGATAAAGACAGAGGGCGTCCTTGCGCCACCCCGGATCGACATCGCGGGCCGCGACATCCTCGACCAGAAGCAGCTGTCCGGCCGTGGCCGGTCCGATCCAGCCGGCCAGCAGTGTGAGGGCGACAAGGCCGTTGACGAGACATTTCTGCATCATGACAGAACTCCTCCGGTGGTCGATGCAAGATCGTTGCCGATCGATGCTTCGAGGCCAGCGTGATCTCTGGTGCGCCCGGACGAGGACCGGGCCGGTTCGACCAGTATAGCACTCCTGGCGGCTCGTGGGGCAGCTTCCCGGGCGCCGGCCGGTCCGGATCCCTATCCGGCGCCCTGCGTCGCGAACTGCAGGCGGTAGAGCCGGGCATAGAAACCGCCGGCGCGCAGCAGGCCCTCGTGGTTACCCTGTTCGACAATTCGCCCGCGATGCAGTACGAGGATCCGGTCGGCGTTGCGCACCGTCGAGAGACGGTGCGCGATCACGATCGCGGTGCGGTCGCGCACGAGCGCGCTCAGGGCATCCTGGATGAGGGCTTCGGTCTCGCTGTCGATGCTGGCGGTGGCCTCATCGAGCACCAGAATCTCGGGATCGAACGCCAGTGCCCGGGCAAACGCCAGCAGCTGCCGCTCGCCGGTCGAGAATGCGCCGCCGCGCTCGCTGACCGGGCTGTCCAGTCCGGCGGACAGGCGGCCGATGAAATGATCCGCGCGCGCCGTGCGGGCGGCGGCGAGCACCCGCTCGCGCCCGATGGCCTCGTTTCCGAGGCGGATGTTGTCCTCGATCGTGCCGGAGAAGAGAAACACGTCCTGTTGCACGATGGCCAGCGCCCGCCGCAGCTCCTGGCGGGGGAGGGTGGCAATGTCGACGCCGCCGATCGTGATCCGGCCGAAGGTCGGATCGTAGAAACGGGCCAGCAGGGCGACCAGGGTGGTCTTGCCCGAGCCGGTGGCCCCCACGACGGCGGTGGTCCGTCCGGCGGGCAGCTCCACGCAGATGTCATGCAGGACCTCGCTCGTGCCGTCATAGCTGAAGTGGACGTGCTCGAAACGGATCTCGCCGTGCGGATCGAACGCCGCGGCCGGCGCGGCGTCCGTGTTCGCGATCCCCTCCGCCGGCGCGGCGCCGGCGCTCTCGATTCCCTCCTCGGCCGGCTCGTCAAGCAGTCCGAAGATCCGTTCCGACGAGGCCATGGCATCCTGCAGGATGTTGTACTTGTCCGAGAGATCGCGGATCGGCATGAAAAAGCGGCGCACGTACTGGATGAAGGCGACCAGGGCGCCGAAGGTGAGCTCGTTGTGGAGCACCTCGCCGCCGCCGTACCAGAGAATCATGCCGATGGCGATCGACTGGATCAATTCGACCAGGGGGAAATAGACCGCAAAAGCCTTGACCGAGGCCAGGTAGGCGTCGCGATGCTCCGCATTCAGTTCGCCGAATTCGCCCTCGTTGCGATCCTCGCGGCAGAGGGCCTGGATCACCGTGATCCCGCTGATGCTCTCCTGCAGGTAGGTGTTGATCCGGGCGACCGCGGCCCGGATCCGCCGGAAGGCCCGGCGCACCCGCGTGCGGAACTGGATGCTGATGAGGAAGATGAACGGCAAAGCCGCGAAGGTGATCAGGGCCAGCTTCGGGTTGAGCACGATCAGCACGATCATGATGCCCAGCAGGGTGAAGATGTCGCCGAAGATGGCGACCACCCCCTGGGTGAACATCTGATTGAGGACTTCCACGTCGTTGGTCGCGCGGGTCATGAGGCGGCCGATCGGGTTGCGATCGAAGAAGGCCACCGGCAGGCGGTGTAGATGGCGGTAGATGTCGGCGCGCAGGCCCAGCATGGCGCGCTGTCCGACCAGATTCATCAGCACGATCTGGGCATACTGCAGCAGGCCGGTGACGACCAGGAGAGCGAACCACAGCAGGCAGATCCTGACCAGGCCGGGATAAT
Organism: uncultured bacterium; assembly: GCA_964417675.1. Classification (GTDB taxonomy): domain Bacteria; phylum Eisenbacteria; class RBG-16-71-46; order CAIMUX01; family WJJG01; genus CAYQJL01. The sequence continues at coordinate 38,435 of CAYQJL010000166.1, forward strand.
CGCCGGTGGCGATGTAGTCGTCGATGGCGATACGTGTCAGGAACGGTCCGGCCAGGCTGGCCAGCGAGTAGAGAATCAGCAGGGCGGTGGTGAGGATCACGATCCCGCGCGAGGGCCGCATGTAGCGCAGGATGCGCATCATCAGGCGATGGTCGTAGATGCGCCCGGAGAGCTCGTCGCTTGCGATCCCCCGGGCCGGCCCGGCCGATGGTTCCCGCGCCGCCGCCATCTAGAGGTCCTCCTCCAGCTCGGCGGCGAGCCGCTGGCGCTCATGCAGACGGGCGTAGAGCCCTCCGGCGGCGATCAGCGCCGCGTGGCGTCCGCGCTCGATCACCCGGCCCCGGTCCAGAACGAGAATGAGATCGGCGTCCCGGACCGCGGAGATCCGGTGCGAGACGATCACCGAGGTGCGCGCCTTCACATAGCCGCGCAGTTCCTCGAGCAGCTCCTCCTCGGTTTGGGCGTCGACGGCCGACAACGTGTCATCGAGCAGCAGGATCTGCGGCTCGCACAGCAGCGCCCGCGCCAGCGAGACGCGCTGGCGCTGTCCGCCCGACAGGGTGATGCCGCGTTCACCGACCGGCGTCGCGAGGCCCTCGGGGAAGCTCTCGATCTCCTCGGCGATGCGGGCCGCGCGGGCAGCCTCTTTCACCTCGCCCCGTCCGGCCGCGGGCCGGCCGTAGGCGATGTTGTTGTGAATCGAGGTGGAGAAGAGGAAGGCGTCCTGGGGCGCATAGCCGGTGATCGAACGGACCGCGTCCAGATCCCGGTCGCGCAGATCGGTGTGATCGATGCGAACGGCGCCCGCGGTCGGGTCGTAGAAGCGCAGCAGCAGCTTCAGGATCGTGCTCTTGCCGGATCCGGTGCGGCCGACGATGCCCAGCGTCTGACCCGGTTCGAGATGAAAGTCGATCCCCTCGAGGGCGGGCGCTTCGGCGCCCGGGTAGGTGAAGCTGACCTGATGGAAGGTGATCCGCGGCGCCGGCCGGCCCGTCTGCGGGCCGGGGCGGATGCGCGGCTCGACCGCGAGCATGCCCCGGATGCGCGCGGCGGCGCTCGCGCCGGTCTGCAGGCGCGTGATCACGAATCCAATCGCGATCACCGGCCAGGTCAGCTCGGTCAGGTAGGCCGAAAGTGCGACCAGCGAGCCCAGGCTCAACGTGCCGTCGATGACCTGCCGCCCGCCGACCAGCAAGGCGATGGCCAGGCCGCTGCCGGCCAGCAAGTTCATCGCCGCCACGAAGCGGGCGCGCAAGGAGGCCACGGCCATATTGGCGTCGACATACTCGTCATTGACCGCGCGGAAGCGGCGGCCCGCCTTCTCCTCCTGGGCATAGGCGCGCAGGATGCGCATGCCGGCGAGATCTTCCTGCACGCGGGCCGAGATGCGCCCGAATAGATCCTGGACCGTGCGTGAACGCTGGTGCAGCGATCGGCCGAAGTAGAACGTGACCAGTGAAATGGGCGGATACGGCGCGAAGGCCATCAGGGTCAGCCGCGGATCGATCGCGATCATCAGGGCCAGGGAGGTGACCAGCATCAGGCTCATCGTGCCGGCATACATCAGCCCGGGCCCGGCCACATCCCGCACCGCGCCCAGATCGTTGGTGAAGTGGGCCATGATCTCGCCGGTTCGCTCGCGCCCGAAGTAGCTCTGATCGAGTCCCTGCATGTGCCGGAAGATGTCCTGGCGTAGGTCGTACTCGATGCGGCGTGAGGCGCCGATGATCAGCCAGCGCTGAAGGTAGAGGAAGAGCCCGCCTACCGCGGCCGCTCCGATCAGAAGCCCGGCGTATCCGGCGATCTGTTCATGCGAGGTGCCCGCGCCCAGGGCGTCGATGCCCAGCTTCAGGATCCAGGGAATCAGGCGGGTGGCGGCGAGGGAGAAGACCATGCAGACCAGGCCCGTGAGGATCTGCACGCGGTAGCGCCGCAGATAGGGCAGCAACAGGGCCAGATTCCGAATGATCCACCTCCATCTGTGCCGGGGGGCTGCCCCGGGATCGAGTGTGCTGGGTCGGTCCGCGCCCGGTCGGTCCGCGCCGGCCAAGTCTGCGCCGCGCCTGCCTGCGCCGCGCCTGCCTGCGCCGGGCTGCAGCGCGATGACCCGGTCACGGCCGGCCAGCAGTCGATCCTAGCACGGATGCCCGCCAACCGCTATCATCGCAGCCGCCGGGGGTCCGCCGCGAACGAGGCCGGTTCCGGTGGCCGCCGCCCGACAATGTGCCGGGCGCGCCCGGTCGAACCCGCCGCCGGCTGCCCGTCACCGCTCGGGTGGAAGGAGGCCAGAGAGGAGGCTCACTGTGCAGAATGACCGCGAGCGCAATCTCGCGCTGTTCATCGATTTCGACAATGTCGCCCTGGGCGCGCGGGAAGCGCGCCTGCCGTTCAACATCCAGATGATACTGGAGCGCCTGTTGGAGAAGGGCAAGATCATCGTCAAGAAGGCCTACGCGGACTGGAGCCACTTCAAGGATCACATGACCGACCTGCACGGTGCGGGCATCGAGCTGATCGAGATTCCCCGCCCGCGCATGACCGGCAAGAACAGCGCCGACATCCGCCTGGTGGTCGACGCGATGGATCTGTGTCACAGCAAGGCACACGTCGACTCGTTCGTCATCGTATCCGGCGATTCGGATTTCTCGCCGCTGGTCGGCAAGCTGCGCGAAAACAACAAGTCGGTCATCGGCATCGGCGTGAAGCACACGACGTCGCAGCTGCTGGTCGCCGTGTGCGATGAGTTCATCTACTACGACGATCTGGTCGAGGAAACCGGCCGCCGGGCGGCCGACTCCCTCGACGAGTTGCCGGATGAACAACGCAAGCTGTTCGACTTCCTCCTCGCCACCGCGCGCGGCCTCCTGCGCGAGGGACGCGAGCAACTCTACTCCTCGCTGATCAAAGATACGATGAAGCGCAAGCGCCCCGCCTTCGACGAGAACAAGTACGGCTATGCCACGTTCGGAGAGCTGCTCGAGGAGGCCGCCGCGCTCGAACTGCTCGAGGTGTCGCGCGATTCCTCCGCGGGCGGCACGTGGGTGGTGACCGGCTTCGGCAAGCAGGCTCCCTCACCCCGCCGCCGGGCCCGCCGCTCGGCCCGCTCCCGCGGCCGCGGCAGTGAGAGCGCCAAGCCGGCCGCTGTCGCGGAGACGGAGAAGGAACCGGCCCGTGCCGCCGGAGCGGCCGCGCGGACCGGCACGAGCCGGCCGGCCAAGAAGCGCCCCAGCCGCCGGCGAACTCCCGCGAAGGAGTAGCGCGGCGCCTAGTGCTCCGCTAACCAGGCGCGGATCACCGGCCAGCTCCACTGCGGCGCATCCTGGCCGGCGATGAGGTCCACGTGGCCGTAGTCGAGCAGCCGCTCCTCAGGGTCCGGCTCCACATCGACGATGTGGGTGGTGATATCCGAGCTGCCCAGGAGCGTCAGCGTGTAGAGGCCGTACTCCCCGAAGCCGCCGCCGGCGCCTACATAGAGGACCGGCACGGTGATCTCTCCGAGATGATCGTCATACGGAAGATCTTCCGAGCCGCAGGCGACCTTGAGCAATTCCGCCATACACAGCGTGGGCGTGTAGGATGACCAGAGCTCGATGAAATCGAGCCAGAAGTCATCCGATACATTGAGCAGGCTGTTGGGATGGCCTTCTTCGTCGAACACGCCGGTCACGAGGTGGTAGCCCGGAACGAAAGAATACTCGCCCTCGAACCCGGAACCACTGGCCAGGGCCGCCTGGTAGTTTGTGAAACCCGCGTAGTAGGGATCCTGGCTTGGACTGTCGGGGTCGAGGCGCGCCAGGCGGCCCAGGTCGCGGGCATAGGCTCCCCAGTTGTCGGCGTAGTAGCCCTCACTATAGAGCCAGTCGTAGTAGTCCGCGAAGTCGCAGGCGGCTTGCATGCACTCCGGGCAGTCGGTCTTGAAATGGTAATCGACATTCACGAATCCGCTCACGTGGCGATGGCCCGGCGGGCGTTGGGTTTCCATGTTCAGGTAGGCGTAGCCCAGATAGCCCCCATAGCTGTAGCCCAGGAACTGCATCTTGCGGAAGCCGTTGCCGGTGAGGAGCCGAACCAGCCGCGCGGTACCCAGCGCGACACTCATGTCGCCGATATCGACTGCGGTGTTCCAATCGGCCATGAATTCGAAGTCGGTCGTTTCCTCCGGAACGAGCGTCCAGCGCAGATCGACCCCCCAGACGTCGATGCCGTCCTCGGCCAGGGCGACCGGCAGGGCGTGATCGGCCGGGACGGTGGGCGAGTAGAGCCCGGTCAGGAAGATCTGGCGGAACAGCCCGGGTGAACCGTGCACGAACATCACCGACCGCTTCGCGCGAATCGGAACATGGGGCCTGCGCTCCTTCACGACCCGGTGCAGCCCCATGATGTCGTAGGGGCCGTCCCCCACCCTGATCTGCATGCTGTAGAGAGCCACCTCCTCGGTGATCGGGACCCGCTCGAACTCGTAGATCGGGCCATGCGGACCTTGGCACAGGGCCATCCCGGCGACCGACAGTTCCTCCGCGGAGGCCTCGACCAACCAGCCGGCTTCTTCCACGATCGACCAGGCCAGGGCCTCGGTGAGACTCGTGGTCCCGCCCCCCGGTTCGGGTTGCGCCGGGGAGATCGACTTCTCTTCCGAGCAACCCGCGAGAACGAAGACCAACACGAGGATGGCATTCAGGAACCTGACAGACAGGGTGAAAACGGGCCGGCGCAGGAGATTTCGGAATCTCAGGGGGGGATGACAGGCGGGAGCCGGGTCAGGCTTCGCGCCGAATGCCGCGGCGCGATCGGCGGGCGATTCCACTGGGAGTTGACAACTCCCGGCTTGTCACCCAAACTTACCCTCTTATTGCTTTCGCGACGGGCAGAGGCTGGGGAGAAGGCCGGTGAGCCAGCAGGTCATACGATTGAACGAGTTTAGCTCGGAGCTCCTGAGTGAGATCGGGGCTTCGGGCATCTCGCCCCAGGACTGCTATCAATGCGGCCGCTGCTCCTCCGGCTGCCCGATCCAGCCCCACTTCGACATCAAGACCATGGAGGTGGTCAAGCTGGCCGCGCTCGGCATCGAGCAGCCCATCATGACCAGCCATGCCATCTGGCTGTGCGCCGGGTGCGAGACCTGCACGACCCGCTGTCCCAACGAGATCGACATCGCCGGCCTGATGGATCTGTTGCGGCAGTACAGCATCCGCAAGAAGTACGCGCCGGCCGAGCCGAGGATCGCGACGTTCCACCGGACCTACCTCGATGTGATCCGGCATTGGGGCCGCATTTTCGAGGTGGAGCTGTTTGCCACCTACAAGCTGCGCAGCCGCGATCTGTTCAGCGACCTGGGCATGGGCATGAAGATGTTCTTCCAGGGCAAGCTGGGCCTGCGCCCACACCGGATCAAGGACCAGGCCGCGCTGCGGCGGATCTTCCGTGAAGCGCGCGCGGCGCGCCGGCATCCGGATCGCGATCAAGGGGCGGGGCCACGATGAAGTTCGCCTACTTTCCCGGTTGCACCATGAAGGGGACCGCGGTCGACTACGAAGCGTCGCTGCGCGAGACCCTCGCGCATCTGGATATCGAACTGGAAGAGCTTCCGGACTGGAACTGCTGCGGGGCCTCGTCGGCCCACATGACCGACGCGGCGCTCGACATCGGGCTGACCGCCCGCACTCTGGACCTGGCGCAGGCGAGCGGCCGCTCGGTGGTCGTCACGCCCTGCCCGGCCTGCTATCTCCGGCTGCGCCATGCCGACCATCTGCTGCGCGAGCACCCCGAGAAGCACGGGCGTTCAAGCTACGCCCCCGACTTCGAGATCAAGTACGTGACGGCGATTCTGGCCGGCGACGAGATCCTCGCCAGGATCAAGGCCAAGGTCCGACGCCCGCTCACCGGGTTGAAACTGGCCGCCTACTACGGTTGCCTTTCACAGCGACCGCCCAAGATCACCGGCGCGGCGAGTCACGAGCATCCCACCGACCTGGATCGCATCGTTGCCGCCGTGGGCGCGACCCCCGTGCGCTGGTCGCACAAGACCGAGTGCTGCGGTGGCAGCCTGACGGTGACGCGCGCCGACATCGTGCGCGGGCTGGTCAAGGATATCATCGTGGCCGCCAAGCGGGGCGGGGCCGAGGCGGTCGTCACCGATTGCGCCATGTGCCAGGCCAACCTCGAGTCGCGCCAGGCCGATCTGGCCAGCGCCGAGCGGGGATTTGGGCCGCTGCCGGTCTACTTCGCCACCGAGATTCTGGCCGGCGCCATGGGCGCAACGGGCGTGAACAAGTGGGCCAAGGGGCACCTGGTGGAGGCCCGGCTGTTGGGCGAGCGGCTCGCCGCCGCACCGGCGGCCGGTCAAGAGGGCGCCGCGCCGGAGGGGCCGCCGACGGCCCGCGCCGTGAAACCGGCGGCCGGGTAGCTCGGGCAGCGAGGGGAAGAAGGTTCCGGCATGGAGCAGACTCCAGGCACAGGCAGATCGGGAAACGGCCGGCCGGTGGGCGCGGTCCTCGTGGTGGGTGGCGGCGTGGCGGGCATGCAGGCCACGCTCGACCTGGTCAACTCGGGCTACAAGGTCTACATGGTCGAGAAGGCGCCGGGCATCGGCGGTAAGATGGCCCAGCTCGACAAGACCTTCCCGACCAATGACTGCTCGATGTGCATCGTCTCGCCCAAGCTGGTCGAGGTCGGCCGCCACAAGGACGTCGAGCTGCTCACCCACAGCGAGGTGACCGCGATCACCGGCCAGGCCGGGGACTTCCGGGTGCAGATCCGGCGCCATGCGCGCTATGTGGATGAAGAGAAGTGCACCGGCTGCGGGATGTGCGAGGAGCACTGCCCGGTGCTCTTCAAGCCGTACTTCCCGGCCGCCCAACCGCCGGCCGAGGCGGAATCTTCGGAGGGCGGCCCGCGCCCCGGGGCGCGACGCAAGTCGCACGCCATTCTGTCAGAGCGCCGGGTGCGGACGGTCCCCTTCCGGGGTCCGGCCGGCGGCCCGGCCCCGCACGCCTGGAGCTATGCGGTGGCGGCCGAGACGTGCGGCCGCTGCGGCGCCTGTTTCAAGGCCTGCCCGGTCGAGGCAATTGCCTGGGCCAAGGGCGAACGCGCGGTGATCGATGCCGCCACGTGCATCGGCTGCGGCGCCTGCTTCACGGCGTGCCCGCCCAAGTTCAATGCGATCGAGCGCGGCGATATCGTCGATATCGAGCAGGGTTTCGCCGGTGCGGTCGCCAAGCGCTCGATGCAGCTGAAGGATGAGTTCGCCGGGCAGGTGGATCACGACTGCATCCGTTGTGGACTGTGCGTACAGACCTGCCATGAGCTGATGGGGGCCGGCGCGCTCAAGCTCAAACCGGAGGGGATCGAGGCGAGTCAACACCTGTGCCGCGCGTGCGGCGCCTGTGTCGCGATCTGCCCGGTCGGTTTCCTCAAGATCGAGGATCTGACGCCGCTGGCGCCTCAAGTCATGCCCGACCCCTTCGACGAGGGGCTGGGGCGCAAGAAGCCGATCAAGATCTACTACCCGCAGGTCGTTCCGCGTATTCCGGTGATCGATGATCAGAGCTGCATGCATTTGCGGACGGGGGCCTGCGGCGTCTGCTCCCAGATCTGCGGCGTGAATGCGATCGACTACGGCGCGCAGCCGCGCGATCTGGAACTTCAGGTCGGTGCGGTCGTGCTGGCGCCCGGGGGCAAGGAGTTCGAGGCCGAGCTGCGCGGGGAATACGGCTACGGCATCTACGACAACGTGATCACCTCGATCCAGTTCGAACGCCTTCTGTCAGCCTCGGGTCCCACGATGGGGCATGTCTACCGGCCCTCGGACCACAAGGATCCCAAGAAGATCGCCTGGATCCAGTGTGTCGGTTCGCGCGACCGCACCTGCGACAAAGACTACTGCTCCTCGGTCTGCTGCATGTATGCCTCGAAGGAGGCGGTGATCGCCAAGGAGCACGATCCAGAGGTCGCGGCGACGATCTTCTACATCGATCTGCGCGCGTTCGGCAAGGGCTTCGACGAGTATGTGACCCGCGCCGAGGAGCAGCACGGCATCCGCTACGTGCGTTCGATGGTCAGCCGGGTTTTCGAGGATCCGGTGACCCGCGACCTGTACCTGCGCTACATCGACGAACGGGGTGAGCGCCGTGAGGAGCGATTCGACCTGGTGGTGCTCTCGGTCGGCTTCCAGGTTCCGGCGGCCACCCGCCAACTGGCCGATCGGTTCGGTTTCAACGCGGATGCCTATGGATTCGCCGAGACGACCAGTTTCGAACCGCTGGAGACCAGCCGGCCGGGCGTATTCGCCTGCGGTATCCTGAACGGCCCCAAGGACATTCCCGAGACGGTCATGGAGGCCGGCGGCGCCGCCGGCGCGGTCGGCAGATACCTGGCCGCCGCCCGCGGGACGCTGACCAAAGAGGCGTTCGCAACGCCCGAGGCGCAGATCCCCGGCGATGCCGGCATCCGCGTGGGCGTCTTCGTCTGCCATTGCGGCCGCAATATCGGTGGAGTGGTCGACGTGCCGGCGACCGCCGAGTACGCGCGGACGTTGCCCAACGTCGTCCATGCCGCCGACCTCCTGTATGCCTGCTCGATGGATGCCCAGGAAATGCTGGCCCGGGCGATCACCGAGCACCGGCTCAACCGTATCGTGGTCGCGGCCTGCTCGCCCAAGACCCACGAGCCGCTCTTCCAGGAGACCATGGAGGCCGCCGGCCTCAACAAGTACCTGTTCGAGTTCGCCAACATCCGCAACCACGTCAGCTGGGTGCACAAGGACGTGCCCGCACTGGCCACCGAGAAGGCCAGGGACCTCGTCCGTATGGCGGTGGCCAAGGTCAGCCGGGCCGAAGCGCTGGCCGAGGCGCGCCTCGACATCGACCAGAGCGCGCTGGTGATCGGCGGCGGCATCGCCGGCTTGACGGCGGCCAAGACGCTGGCCACCCAGGGATACCCCGTGCACCTGGTCGAGCGCGAGCCCGAGCTGGGCGGCCAGGCCAACCGGCTTCATCGCACGTGGATGGGCGAGGACATTCCGGCCGCCCTGGCCGAGCTCAAGCAGTCCGTGACGAGCGATCCACGGATCACGGTGCATACCGGCACCGAGCTGGCCGCCGTCGACGGGTTCGTCGGCAACTTCTCCTCGTCGCTGGTCAAGGACGGCAGGTCGATACAGGTTCGCCACGGCGTGGCCGTGGTGGCGACCGGGGCGCGGGCGCACGTGCCCGACGAGTATTTGTACGGGCAGAACCCCGCGGTTCTCACGCACCAGGAGCTGGACGAGCGACTGATGCGCAAGGATCCGGCCCTCGCGCAGGTTCGCACCGCCGTCTTCATCCAGTGCGTGGGATCCCGCGAGCCGCAGCGGCCCTATTGCTCGCGCGTCTGCTGTAGCCACACCCTCGAGGCGGCGCTGGCCCTCAAGGAGGTCAATCCGGCGATGGACGTCTACGTCCTCTACCGGGATATTCGCAGCTATGGTCTGCGCGAGCTGCTCTACGAGCGCGCGCGGCGCGCGGGCGTCAAGTTCATCCGTTTCGACGTCAGCGCCAAGCCGCAGGTGACCGCGGGGCCCGAGGGGCTGCGCATCCGGGTCTGCGACCCGGCCTTGCGCCAGGAGTGGGAGATCCAGGCGGATGTGCTGATGCTGGCGGCGGCGGTCGTGCCCTACGGCGACGAGCAACTGGCCCAGATGTTCAAGGTTCCCCTGACCGAGGACGGTTTCTTCCTCGAGGCGCATGTCAAGCTGGGGCCCTCGGAGTTCGCCACCGACGGCGTCTTCCTGTGCGGGTTGGCGCATTATCCCAAGGGCATCGACGAGAGCATCACCCAGGCCCGGGCGGCGGCTTCGCGCGCCACGACGCTGCTGGCGCGCCGCAGCATCAACATCTCGGGGACTGTTGCCTACGTCGACCCGCGTCACTGCTCGAGCTGCGGCGTCTGTGTTGCGATCTGCCCCTACAGCGCCCCCGGTTTCGTCGAATCCGGGCCGTGGGCCGGCACGTCGGAAATCAATCCGATTCTCTGCAAGGGCTGCGGGCTGTGCGTGGCCGCCTGCCGCTCGAACGCCATCTTCGCCCGCGGTTTCTCGGAAGAGCAGATCATCGCCCAGATCGAGGAGGCGTTCATCTGATGGAACGTGCCACCGGAGTCGCTGAGATGGCAGAGTGGGAGCCGAAGATCATCACCATTCTGTGCAACTGGTGCACCTACGGCGCCGCCGATCTGGCCGGGGTCAATCGTTTGCAGTACCCGACCAACTTCAAGGTGATCCGGGTGCCCTGCTCGGGGCGCATCAGCCCCAAGATGGTTCTGGCGGCCTTCCGCAGCGGGGCCGACGGAGTGTGGATCTCCGGCTGTCATCCCGGCGACTGCCACTATATCTCCGGCAACTTCTACGCGCGCCGTCGCTTCACGATGATGCGCGCACTGTTCGAGCACATCGGCATCGACGAGCGCCGCCTGCACTTCTCTTGGATCTCGGCCGCCGAAGGACCCAAGTTCGCGGCCACGGCCCAGGAGGTCATCGCCGCGGTCAAGCAGGCCGGTCCGGCTCGGGAACTCATCAAGACCAGGGCACAGGTGATCTAGTGACCGGCTATACCGAAGAACTGCGCGCCGCCGCCCGGCGCCTGCTCAGCGAAGGGAAGGTGGACTGCTTCATCGGCTTCCGGCCCGGTTCGCTGCCGCTGGTGCCGCGTCCGGTGGTCATCACGCGGGCCGAGCAGGCCGAGACCCTGGTGTGGGATCCGAGCTGCGCGCTCAACCTGGCAACCTATGTCGTCGGCCGCGCGGGCCGCATCGGCATCGTCGCGACCGGCTGCGTCTCGCGCAATCTGGTGACCCTGATCCGGGAGCACCAGATCGAACGCGAGCGGCTCCACATCGTGGGCGTGGCCTGCACCGGCATGGTCGACCGGGGCGCCATCGCGCGAACCTATCCGGGGCGGGCCATCCTGGGGGTCGGCGGCAACGGCGCCGGCCTGACCGTCACGCTGGCCGATGGCCGCGAGGAGCTCTCCACGCACGAGGTTCTGGCACGCAACTGCCGCATCTGCGCCCATCACAACCCCGTGATCCACGACGAGCTGATCGGGGAGCCGGTGCCCGATCCGGACGGGTATATCACCCCCGAAGACATCACGGCCGCGCAAGGACAGAGCGAAGCCGAGCGCTGGGGCTTCTTCCAGCAGGCGTTCGCCCCCTGCATCCGTTGCTATGCCTGTCGCAACGCCTGCCCGATGTGCTACTGCCCGACCTGCTTCGTGGATGAGTCCCAGCCGCAGTGGGTGGGCAAGAGCGCCGATCCGACCGACACGCTGACGTTCCACTTCCTGCGCGCCCTGCACCTGGCCGGGCGTTGCACGGATTGCGGGGCCTGCGAGCGGGCCTGTCCGCTGGACATTCCGGTGCGCTATCTGACCAGCCGTCTGAATATGGAGGCCCGCCAGATCTATGATTACGAGGCCGGCCTGGCCGAGGACCAGCGGCCGTTGCTCGACCAGTACAAGCCGGAAGACAACAATGACTTCTTCAAGTAGCGGAAGCCCCGCGGGAGCCGGCCGGGCAGCGGCGGCGCCAGCGCCCGGCGGCGGTTCCGAGGATGTGCGGATGACGATGAGCTACTTTGCACACGACGACTTCCCGAGGGCGGTCGAGAAACTGCGCCCGGCGTACAAGGTCTTCGTGCCGGTTCGGGAGGGCGAGTTCCACGCCTTCAAGGAGTTTGCCGACGGCGATCGTCCCGACTTCGGCTACGGCAAGACGCGCGTCTCGCCCAAGGGACTGATCTTTCCGCAGTCGGAGCGGCTGCTCGTCTACAGCACCGACGAGCATGCGCCCGATCACCACGTCATGCACGAGGCGCCCAAGGAGTTTGCGCCCCAGGTGGTCATGGGGATCCGTCCCTACGATGCGCTGGCGTTCAAGGTGATGGACGTCAATTTCGATACGCCCGAGTACAAGGACCCCTGGTGGATTCGGCGCTATGCCGCGACCACCCTGGTCGGCATATGCCGGGCCGACGCGGATGCGACCATGTTCGCGACCGAGAACTACACGGGCCCCTACGATGAGCGAGGATTGGATGCGGTCTTGTATGATCTGGGCGACGGCTATGTCGCCAAGGCGCTGACCGAGAAGGGCGCAGAACTGCTGGCCGCCATGGGGGGCGCGCCGGCCGGTCCGGGCGAGCGCGAGGCGGTCGCCGCCCAAATCGCTCAGGCCGCCGAGCTCCCGGCGCTGGCCACCGGCCGTGTGAAGGCCCAGCCGGTCGTGCCGCTGTTCGAAGCCGGCTTCTGGGATGAGGTGGCCGCGGGCTGTCTCAACTGCGGGATTTGCACATTCCTGTGTCCGACCTGTTGGTGCTTCGACATCCAGGACGAGGTCCACAAGCAGCAGGGCGATCGCATTCGCAATTGGGACTCGTGCATGTTCCCGCTCTACACGCTCCATGCCTCGGGCCACAACCCGCGCGGATTGAAGACCCAGCGTGTGCGCAACCGCTTCATGCACAAGCTCAAGTACTACCTCGACAAGTACGACCAAGGCGTGATGTGCGTGGGGTGCGGCCGCTGCGTGGAGGCCTGCCCGGTGAACATCGACATCCGGGACGTGGCCCAGCGGATGAACGACTTCGTCGAGCAGGTGAGTCCATCATGATTTCTTTCAAGCAGAACCCGTTCGTGCCCTATCCGGTGCGGATCGATGAGATCATCACCGAAACCGGCGACCATTCGCTGAAGACCTTCAAGCTGGTCTTCCTGAACAAGGCCGACGAGGAGGCATTCGACTTCCTCCCGGGCCAGTTCGCCGAGATCTCGGTGGCCGGCAAGGGCGAGGTGCCGATCGGCATCGCCTCGTCGCCGACCGAGAAGGGCTACCTGCTCTTCACCGTGCAGAAGATGGGCGTGGTGACATCCTGGATGCACAGCATGAAGCCGGGAGACATTCTGGGTGTGCGCGGCCCGCTCGGAAACTGGTACCCCTGGGACCGCATGACCGACCGGAACGTGGTCATCATCGGGGGCGGCTGCGCCTTCTCGACACTGCGTTCTTCGATCGTCTACATCACCGCTGCCGTCAACCGCAGCAAGTTCAAGCAGGTGACCGCCGTCTACGGCGCGCGCTGCCTGAGCCTGTTGCTGTACAACGATCGGCTGGATCAGTGGAAGGATCCGGGCAGCGGCATCCAGATGCATGTGACGGTCGATGCGATGGAGGCGGAGGAGCCCTGGCGGCCGTCCTGGGAGTGCCACACCGGGTTCGTGCCCACGATGGTCAAGGAGAAGATCAACGATCCGACCGATGCGGTCGTCATCATTTGCGGGCCGCCGGCGATGCTCAAGTTCACCATGCCGGTTCTCAAAGAGGCCGGCTTCGGCGACGATCAGATCTACCTCTCGCTCGAGAACCGCATGAAGTGCGGTATCGGCATGTGCGGCCGCTGCAACGTCGGCGGCAAGCTGGTTTGCAAGGACGGACCGGTCTTCACCCTGGCCGAGTTGGGCGAGCTGCCGAAGGAGACGTGATCGAGGAGGGCGTCGGTGCGGCCATGGGCCGGGGCGTCTTGCTGGGACCACTTGTCAGGACAATGAACGGGGGGGTGATGCAAGCATCACCCCCCGTTCTTGAATGCGACAGAAACCGGGCGATTACTGATCGCGGAACATGGCCTGGATCTGTCCCCAGGTCACGCTCTTGACCGGAGTGGGCTCGCCGGTCTCCGCCCAGATCGTCAGGTTTTGGCTGGTGAATGGGGTCGTGCACTCACAGGCATTCGACCAGTACGTGCTGCCGTACGGCGCGCTGTTCGTGTCCTCACCGGTCACCAACCAGGTGCTGCCCAGGGGGCAAAGCATGATGCAGGCGTCCCCGACAATGGCAACATCCGCGACATCGTAGACGTTGACCCCCGGGCTGGTCACGTTCACCTGCTCGCGCAGGACCTCGACGCCGTCGTCATAGACGACGATGTCCATCGGGCCGCCGATCACGATGAATTCGGCAAAGAAACCGACCTCGGTGATGGCACCCGGGCTCGGGCAGAAGATGCCGAGCTGCTGGTTGGCATCCAAGGTCGAACCTTGATTCTGCAGGTAGTCCTGGAAACCGTACTGGCAGGTGCTCTCGCGGTCGGCCAAGATGACCGGATCAACGCCCTCTCCATAGGTCACATCAGGACCTTCAGCGACTGCCGTACCAGCCATGAGGCTGAGAACGGCTACAAACACTAAGAGATGCTTCATAGGGAACCTCCTCTGGGTTGCAACACTCAAGCCGTGAACTCGCGAGTCAGGGTGCCAATGGTGCTTGGCTTCTACCCCACTACAGACAGAGCGTACCACATGGACAAGGACGGTGTTGAGCCAAATCTTCCTACCTCCAACCCGGCACCGCGCTGCACTGCACGTCCGTTTCCGGAAGGTCGCGACCGGGACGATGGTGCCTATAGCGTGTACACATTATGAGTCTATACGATTGTAAGACATACGAATAGACAGTAATTCCATGTCTCTGCAACTCTTAGTCCCCAACACGCCGTGTGGTATCCGCTTCGAGCGTCTGTCGCAACACCTGTCCGATGATCCGGCCGTGATCATCCCTGAAGAACTCCAGGGTCGCCAGGTGGTCATGGGCGAAGAAGAAGCGATCTCGGCCCTCGGGCAGGATCGGATGGGGAGGGCCCTCGGAGCGGATGACGACCAGCCCCACGTCCCGCAGCTGAATCTGCCATACGGCGCCGCTGCTCAACTCGTAGCGGCCCTGGTACGCGGCCAGCTCCTCCCGGGAAAGAAGCTGCGGCTCCTTGATCCGAGGCTGCTCATAGGGTTCACCCATCACGACCGCGGCCAGGCCCGTGGCAATCGTGTGCACCGGCAGGCGCGCCTGGTTGGCCAGGACCGCCACGAAGACCGAGTCATCGATCCAACGCTGGATCATGCACACCTGTCCCGGCACGCCGCCGCCGTGGACCGTGAGAGTGTGATCGCCCATCCGCCTCACCATCCAGCCATAGCCGTAGTTCTCCGCCTGCGGCGTGAGCATGCGCTCCAGGGTCGCCGCGCTGACCAGGTCGTTGCGCACGAGAGCCCGGTCGAGCCGGTAGAGATCGTCCACGGTCGCGGCGATGTCTCCCGCGCCGAAACCGCGTGTGCCGTGATAGGGCGGCGCGGCCGTTGGGTCAGCGTCCGGGGTGGGAAGATAGCCGATTGCGATGCCGGCCTCGATGGCGGTGGCTTCGTCGAACAACCCGGAGAACACTCCCGTGGAGGTCATCCGGATCGGCGCACAGATGTTCTGTTGCACGTACTCGGCCCACGAGAGGCCGCTGACCGACTCGACGATCCTGGCGAGCAGCAGATAGTTCGAGTTGCTGTAGGCGTACCTTGTGCCCGGCTCGAACTGCCGGGGCTCATTCTTGATCAGATCGGTCATCGCCGCCGGCGCCATCGGTTCGGCCGGATGCGCGCGGAAGGCGGGGACCCCCAGCACATCGGGAATCCCGGAGGCATGGCACAACAGGTGATGCAGGGTGACGTTCCCGGCGACCTCGGCGGGATAGTCGGGCAGATAGCGCGTGAGCCGATCCTCGAGCCGCAGGTGGCCAGCTTCCACCAGCTGCATGACGGCCAGGGCGGTGAAGATCTTGGTGGCCGATCCGATCATGAAGCGGGTACCCGGCCGGTTCGGCTCCCGCGTGGCGTGCTGGGCGTACCCATAGCCTTCGCGCAGCAGCACCTCATCACCCCGGGCCACCAGGACCGCGCCGCTGAAATCCCACACATCGACCGCGGCGTCCATGTAGGCGCGCAGGTCGGCCCGCCGTTGAGGGTTCTTGCCCGACAGGGCATCGACCACCGCGGGGGGGTGCTCTTCGGAAACTCCTTCCTCTCGGCTCCCGCCGCATCCGGGCGGGCCGGCGGCCATGAGCAGGACAGCCGCCAGACCCGCCGCCACGCGGGCCGAGAGTGAATCTGAGAGGGTGCGGTGCAATGCCTTCATGCGGTTCCCTCCATGGAAGACTCCTGTCATGCGGCGCCCAGGCGTCCGGCGGCGCCTTCGACCGGCCAGTCGGCGCCCTCGACCAGCCAGTCGGCGCCCACGATGAGGGTGGCGAGGGCAAGAGTGGTGCAGACCAGCAGCAGGACCGCCGATTGCGATTCGAACCAGGCTTGGAGGATCAAGTGTTCCATGCGTGGGAGTCTAGCCGAATTCGCCGGGCGGGGCGAAGGGAAGAAGGTATGCGGGAGCCGGCCGGGCCCATCCCAGGGTGGCACTGCGTTTGATCTATGCCGGCGGGCCGCCCCGCGCCGCTTCCAACACCGCGTCAAAGAGCGCCTCCAGCCGGCCGGTTTGCCGCCGCAGGTCGAATTCGGCCTCCGCCAGCGCCCGTGCGCCGCAACCCAATCGGAGCCGCAGCGGCGCGTCGCGGGCCAGGCGATCGAGTGCCTCGGCCAGCCCGTGCGGATCGCGTTCGGACACCAGGATGCCCGTCTCCCCATCCCGCACGATTTCCACGATGCCGCTGTGCCGGGTTCCCACGAGCGGAAGGCCCGTGGCAGCCGCCTCCATCAGCACGACCGGCAACCCTTCCTGATCGCCCTGGGCATCGGTCTGACTGGGCAGGCAGAACACTTGGGCCTCGGCCATGGCTGCGCACACCGCCCGGGAATCGCCGGGACCCAAGAAGCGCACCCGCGGATTCGCCCCCACGGCCTTGCGGAGCGCACCCAGCAGCGGCCCATCTCCGATCACCGTCAACTCGCACTCGATACCGCGGGCCTTCAGCTCCGCCGTGGCCTCGATGAGGGTGGCCAATCCCTTCTTGGCCACGAGCCGGCCCACGTGCAAGATGCGCAGCGGCCCTCCGGCGGGACGTTCGGCCGGAGGCTGGAAGCGCTGCAGATCGACACCCAAGTGGAGGAGGTGGACACGCCCTTCGGGATAGCCCCGGCGGAGGGCCGCCGCGCGCATCGCCTCCGAGACGACGACGAAGGCCGCCGCCCGCCGTTGGAGCCGGCGCCAGCCCAAGGCGTGGCGCCACCAGGCCAGATGCCGGCTGGGCAGCCGAGGGAGCTTGACGATGTCATAAGCATGCAGCGTCACGACCAGCGGACGCCCCAGGGTTTCCGCCAGGTCGAGTGCGTAGACAGCATCGACCGCGAAGTGGGCGTAGATCAGATCCGGTTGCAGACGCCGGCCGGCCCGTTCGAAGCGCGGCGACCGACCGCTCAGCATGTAGGCCAAACGTTCCGGCAGGTTCCCCAGGGTCACGCACGGCCCGTCGACGGGGAATCTCTCGGTGTAGGCCCGTTCCCGGGCGAACAGCACGGGTTCGTAGCGCGAGAGTGATCGCATCTGTTCGTGCACGAACGTTTCCGAGGGTGGCAGATAGGTGTTCTTGAGCAGGGCGACCCGCGGCATCACGCACCCTCCCGGCCGCGGGGGGCACGAGATCCGCGTAGCAGGATCTTCCGGAGGCCCCAACCGTAGAGTCCCAGGAGCAGAAGCTGCGACAGGTACACCGCGGCCACGGCTCCATACCAGCCCCATGCGGGGATCAAGGCCAGGGTGAGGCCCAGATTGACCAGGGCCGCCGCGAAGATGCAGGCACTGCGGTATCCGAAGCGGTCGGCGCCGGCCAGGGCGTCGCCGAGCGGCATGGAAAGCGCCTGAATCACGAGCACGCCGATGAGATGCCTCAGAATCCGCGGAGCTTCCGGATACTCACTGCCCAGCGCCGGGGAGAGCAGCGGCGCTGCGACAAACAGGGCGGCGCTCACGGGCAGCGCGTAGAACAGCGCCAGGGGTGCGGTGCGGCGCCAGAGGCACATGAGACTGTCCACCGATTCGGCCCCCCGCTGAAAGAAGCGCGGATAGAGCGCGGCCATGAAGGCCTGCACGGGCAGCAGCGCGAAGGCCAAGACTCGAAAGCCGGCCGCATACTGCCCGGCGATGGCCAACCCGGCCAGAGCCGGCAGCAACATCTTGTCGATGCCCAGCAGGAAGTTGCGTCCCGCGGCGGACAGGGAGATGTAGAATCCGTCCCGGGCGCGTTCGCGGATCCCGGCCCAGTCGGCGGCGGCCAGCGGCCAGGCCCAGCCCCGTCCGTAGAGCAGTAGGACCAGCAGCAGGCAGGCCGCGGAACCGGCCAAGTGCGCCGCGGCGAAACGCGGCAACGTCAGTCCCCAGAGCAGTCCGATGCCCCCTACGGTGGCGAGGCGGGCCGCGGCGAGTCCCCCTTCGATCACCGCCATGCGGTCCAGGCGCTCGGCGCCTTGCTGGATTCCGCTGATCACCATCAACAGGCCGTAGAGCAGCAGATCGGACACGGCCAGCGCCAGGAGCGGCCACCGTGGAAACGGGATCGCGAGCAGGCGGGGACCAAACAGCGTGGTCGCGGCAACCAGGAGCCCGCCGATGGCCAGCGTCACCCGCACTGCGTCGCTCCAGATGGCCCGGCGGCTGGAGGGATCGCGGGCCACCGCGCGCAGAGATAGGATGGGGTAGCCCAGCGAACCGAAGGCCACCAGACCAAGCAGCAGTGCTTGCATCCCGGTGTAGCGGCCGAAGTCGGCCGCTCCCAATCCGCGGGTGACGATCACGAAGTAGACCGACTGAACCAGGATTCGCACCATGTGACCCGTGAACAGGTGCAGAGATCCCCTGAAGATCTTGCGGAATCCGGACGTTGCGACCGAAGCGTTCTGCATGCGGCGCATTATCGGCACTTGCCCACCCCCCGGCAAGAACGACTTCGGATGGGCGATCCTCATGCGCCATTGCAGCGCGCTCTCCGTGGACCGGCACGATGGGGTCCGGGATGCGCGAGATCTAGCGGGCGAGCCATCCCCGGAAGCGCCCCCACAAGGAAAGTCCGCGCTGCAGCCGGGCGCCGAACCGGTGCACCACGCGAAGCTGCGCGCGGTCCGCGTTGGATGTAGGCACGTCGAACTCCTCGAGGTAGGAGGAGAGGGCCCGCAGCAGGGTCGCCACCTCGTCCGAATCCAGAATCAGGCGCGTGGCCCGGCCCGACTGGATGTGCCGGCGGGCGTCTTCGAGGTTCGACTCGATCTGAAGCAACCGATCGGTGTCCGCAGGATCGAAGAATCGCCGCCCCATATAGCTGAGTACGAGCTGAAGAATCTCCGGCTCGCCCTTGTGTAGCTCGATCCTTGCGCCCATGCCTTCTCCCTTGCCTCCATGGCTTCGGCCCGCCCAATCTCCCGCCCCCGCCATTCTAGCGGAAATTGCCCTCCGTGAGGGAACCTCAGAGGTGCACATCAGTGAGAGGAGGGCGGCCGGGGCGGGCTGAACCCGGGGGGATCGGCTCATCCGGTGGTCTGATCGAGATTCGTGCGCGATCTTGCCAAAGCCCCGGCTGGCGGGCTACCATCCGTGGCTGCGGTTTGAACCGGGGACCGAACGACACCCCGGCGGGTGGATGGATCCTCAGGAGTTTGTCCGGCGGGCACAGGGGGAAGCGAGCGATCAGCATGGCGTGGGAATACAGCGACAAGACCAAGGAGCTCTTCATGGATGCGGTGCAGGGCAAGCCCGGCACCCACCTGGGAGAGATCGAGGATCCGGACGGCTTCGGCGAGCACGGCTCGATCGCCTGTGGAGACGCCCTGCGCTTCTCTTTCAAGGTAGTGCGCGACAAGGATGACCCCTTGAAGGATGTGATCATCGCGGCCCGCTACCTCACGTTTGGATGCACCTCGGCCATCGCGGCCTCGGAGGCGCTCTGCCGCATTCTGGAGGAGAAGCGCTTGACCCCCATCGAGGCGCTCAACGTGACCAACGCCGATCTGGTCGATTACCTGGGCGGCCTGCCGGAGCAGAAGATCCACTGCTCGGTGATGGGCGCCGAAGCGCTTCAGGCGGCGGTCTTCAACTGGGCCCAGAAACGGGGGGTCGATCTCGAGAAGCTGGGTGTCGACATGAAGCCGGAGGAGCAGGAGGAGGGCCGGCTGGTGTGCAAGTGCTTCGGGATGACCGAGCCCTACATTCGCCGCAAGGTCAAGGAGCTGGGCCTCAAGTCGATTCCGCAGATCACCAATGCCATCAAGGCCGGGGGCGCCTGCATGGCCTGCCATCATGCGCCGGGCGGGCTGCAGGACATCCTCGACGACATCTGGGGCGCCGGCGGCGTCCGGACCAAGGATAATCCCGGTATGCCGGATGCGCGCGACATTCCCGAGGCGACGCCCGAAATCTCTTCCTATCAGTTCGCCAAGAAGGTCGAGCAGGTCGTCGCCGATCAAGTTCGTCCCTTGCTGCAGAAGGATGGGGGCGATCTCGAGATCGTTGACATCAAGGACACCAAGATCTATGTGCGCCTGGTCGGGGCCTGCGCGAGCTGCTTTGCCGCCGAGAATACGTTGAAGTTCCTGGTCGAACAGGCGCTGAAGGATCATGCCGATGAGAGGATTCGGGTGATCTCCGTCTAGACGGCCGGGCGCGCAGGGATCTGGCGAAGCCAGGATCCGGCCGTGTAGGAGATCGGCCGTGTAGGAGATCGGCCGTATAGGAGACCGGCGGTGTGGGAGATCGGCCCTGTGGGAGACCGGCAGTGAAAACGATCTACGTCGATAACAATGCCACCACGGCGGTCGCTCCCGAGGTAGTCGAGGAACTGAGGCCCTACCTCGAGCAGGACTACTTCAACCCCAGCTCGATGTATGAGCCGGCCCAGCGAGCGGCCCACGCGATCCAGAAGGCGCGGAGCACGATCGCCGGGGCATTGGGCGCGGCCGATCCGGGGGAGATTCTCTTCACCGGCTGTGCGACCGAAAGCAACAATGCGGCCATCTTCGGGGCGCTGCGCGCCCATCCCGGTCGCAAGCACGTCATCACGACCAAGGTCGAGCATCCCGCCGTGCTCGAGGTCTGCATGGAACTCGAGCGCATGGGCTACACGGTCACCTGGCTCCCGGTGGATGCCGCCGGGCGGCTCGAGGTGCGTGATTTGATCCAGGCGTTGCGGCCCGAGACGCTGTTGGTCAGCATCATGCACGCCAACAATGAGACCGGCGTGATCTTTCCCGTGGCGGAGCTGGCGCGCATCACCAAGGAGACCGATTCGTCGATCCTCTTTCACACCGATGCTACGCAAACGGTCGGCAAGCTGCCGGTCGATCTGTCCGGTGCGATGCGCTCGGTGGATCTGCTTTCCTTCTCCGGTCACAAGCTGCATGCGCCCAAGGGCGTGGGGGCGCTGTACGTGCGCCGCGGGATCCGCTGGCGTCCGTTCATGCTGGGGGGGCACCAGGAGAGCGGACGCCGGGCGGGTACGGAGAATGTTCCGTTCATCGTGGCGCTCGGCCGGGCCGTCGAATTGGCGCACCAGAACCGCGCGGCCGAGCATGCCCATATGGCGGCCATGCGCGACAGGCTCGAGATGGCGATTCATGAGACGATCCCCCATGTACAGGTCAACGGCGCGGGGGCCGAGCGGCTGCCGAACACCCTCAACGTGGCGATTCACTATGTCGAGGGCGAGGGCATGCTCTACCAGTTGGATGCCCACGGAATCTGCGCTTCGAGCGGGTCGGCATGTACGTCGGGCTCGTTGGAACCGTCGCATGTCCTGCGCGCCATGCGGGTGCCCTTCACCGCCGTCCACGGGTCGCTGCGATTCAGCTTCAGCCGCTACAATACGATGGAAGAGGTGGAGGAGATCTGCGCGGTCTTCCCGGGGATCGTAGCCAATCTCCGCAAGATGTCCCCCTATTGGGACAATGTGAACAACCGCCCGCGCCCGGAGGCGGAAGAGATGCTCAAGAGCCACATCTCGAGCTGACCGGCTGCCCGGATCCGCTCGCGATCGGCCCGGCTGTGCGCCAGGGAGGTAGCATGCAGACCCATGAGTTAATCATCTCACGAGCCATCATCGATCGCTATTTCGACAAGTTGAAGGCCTCGCTGGAGAGCGATGTCGCGATCGTCGGCGCCGGACCTTCGGGGCTGGTGGCGGCCTACTTCCTGGCCAAGGCCGGGTACCGGGTGAGCCTCTATGAGCGCAAGCTGAGCGTCGGCGGCGGGATGTGGGGCGGGGGAATGCTGTACAACGAGATCGTCGTGCAGGCGCAAGCCCGCGCGATTCTCGACGAGTTCGGTATCCGCTCCCGGCTCTACGAAGACGATCACTACACGGTCGATGCCGTCGAGTTCGCCTCGGCCCTGACCTGCCGGGCCGTGCAGGCCGGCGCGACGATCTTCAATTGCATCTCGGTCGAGGATGTGGTCATGCGCCCCGACCGGGTGTGCGGCGTGGTGATCAACTCCAGCCCGGTCGAGATGGCCGGGCTGCACGTCGATCCGCTTGCGATCCGTTGTCGGGCGGTCATCGATGCCACCGGCCACGATTGTGAAGTCGTGCATGTCGTCGCGCGCAAGGTGCCGGGCCGGCTGCTCACCTCCTCGGGCCAGATCGCGGGCGAGCAATCGATGTGGCCGGAGGAAGCCGAGAAGCGCACGCTCGAGAATACCCGTGAGGTCTACCCCGGCCTCTACGTCACCGGCATGGCCGCCAATGCAGTCTTCGGCGCCCCGCGCATGGGCCCCATCTTCGGTGGCATGCTCCTCTCGGGGCGCCTGATCGCCGAGGTGGTCAGCCGGCAGCTCGCAGCCGTCCCGGCTTCGCCGGTTGGTCATGCGTGATTCCACTTGACGGTGAGTGCTCCTGTGTTGAATATATGCCCAGATGGACATGTATGCTAGCCATGGCATTCACTGGTGGAGGTGCTTCGATGGCAACGAAATGGAGCCTTGCCGGCGTTTTCGTGCTGGCTCTGGCAATGATCAGTGCGCTCAGTTTCGTCGGCGGCTGTAGCGAGGACGACGACAAGGTGACCGGGTCGCAGGTGGTGTCCTCGCAATCCTACACCGGCCACGAGAATGACGCCGACAGCAACTACCTCGTGCAAGGCTATCCCGCTCTGGTGGGAACCCGGCTGGATGACTGTCAGACCTGTCACACGGGCGGGACCGTCTACGAGGATGATGGCGACGAACTCTCTCCGGTTCACATGAACCCATGCTCCTATTGCCACCTGATACCCTATCCCGACGAGGCCTACGTGCAGGGCGCGCCGGGCGATTATGAAGCGACCCTCAACGCGTTCGGTCTGGCGTACAAGGTCGCCGGACGCACGAGAGATGCCATTGAGGCGATCAAGGATCTCGACTCCGACGGGGACGGGTACTCCAATGATGCCGAGCTGTCCGCCGGCTTCTATCCGGGCGACAGCACCAGCGTGCCGGGCCAGCCGGTGGCGCCGTACATCACCTATGAATACGCGGAGCTGACCGCTATGCCGGTGCACGATCAGTTCCTGCTCATGAACTCCCACAAGCAGGAGTTCGACGACTACGCGCGCTATGTGGGCGTCAAGGTCCAGGATATCCTGGCCGCGGCCGGCGCCACGCTGGAGGAGGGTGGTTCGATCACCTTCATCGCACCCGACGGCTATGCCAAGGATTTCTACTATGATGAGGTCTTCTCGGCCTATCCGGCGGGCCTCTACTATGCCGATCTCGATCCGGCCAGCTTCCAGGATCCCGGGCAGGGATTCGTCAGCTATCCACCGGCCGATCAGATACCCGAGGGACTGGGCGATGGTGAGCAGATCCCCGGCGAGCCGTGGTTGATGGTGGCCTATGCCAGAGATGGTGCCGATCTCCATCCGAGCTACCTTGACCCGACCAGCGGCCGCCTCGAGGGCGAAGGTCCCTACCGCAACATCGTTCCGCAATCGAACCCGGGCGGCCCTGATCGCGGTTCGCGTTACTCGCCGTCCGGCTACGACGACGGATGGGACTACGACGACAGCAAGGATCACAACGCGGGCCTGTGCGTGCGCGGGATTGTGGCGATCCGGGTCAATCCCCTGCCAGAGGGCTATGAGGAGTTCGACTGGAAGAATGGTGGCTTCTCCCTGCTCGAGAAGAAACAGCTTCTGATCTACGGTGCGGGAATCGAGTAAGCCCACGGAAGCATGTCTGCCATGATGACTTCGACGGGCGATCCGGGAGGCCGGCGGCGTGGGCGGTTCGGCCTCCCGCCGCGTTGGCTGCGGACTCTTCTGCTGAGTTCCCTGCTGGCTCTTCCGGCGAGTCTGTCGCCGAAGGTTCTGGCGCCGCGCGCGATCGCCGACGAGGCCGCGGGCGGCAGCGAATGCGAATCCGGGGCGGTGGTCGAGGGCTATCTGCAGGTTCGCTGGACGGCCTGGGAGCAGGTTGAGAATGGGCTGCGCCAACCGGTCACCTGGGAGGATGCGGCCGATGTCTCCTCGGGGTTCAGCCTGCACCGCGTGCGCCTGAGCGGCGCGTGGCGACGGGGGGCCCTGCACGCGCGCATCAGCATCCGCCTCGAGAACAGCCCGGTGACACTCTCCGACGCCTACGGCCATCTTCCGCTGGGGGGCCAGCGGGCGGTGCTCTACCTGGGTCAGATGAAGATCCCCGCCACCTACGAAATCGGAACCAGCAGCCGGGGGCTGGACCTGCTCAGTCGCAGCGAGCTGTCCGGCCGCCTGGCCGATCTGGCGCTGTGCCGGAGTCCGGCGTTGAGTTCGCCGCGCTTCAACGGGGCCCGCGCGTACTTGCGCGATGCCGGCGTGGGACTCAAGGGCATGCTGGAGATGGGAGCCCTGGGCGGCCTGGACTACTTCCTGATGGTCGGCAACGGTCTGGGCGCCAATCGCTTCATCGGTGGCGACGAGAAGAGACAGGAGATCTATGCCAACGAGGTCGGAGCCTACTTCTACGGGCTGCGCCTGGAGCTCCAACCATCCCGGTATGAAGATGGACTCAGGATCGGCGGGCACTACTCCTACAATCACCACCCGAACCTCCTGTTGGATGACAAGCGCACCGTGCTCGACCTCGAGCGACGTTCCTTCTCCGCGGATGTGCGCCTGACCGTGCTGGAGCGCCTCCGTCTGACCGCCATGTACGGCGGTGGTGTGGTGGCCGATGACTTCGATCATGACGGCAAGGACGACTACCGCTACTCGGGCTGGGAACTCAAGGCGATCCTGAGGATCCGCGCCGGCTTCGAAGCCGGATTGCGCGTGGATACGTTCTTCGACGAGTACTATGAGAACGGCCGCGAGGCTCGTCTGCTCAGCATCACCGCCGGCGTGAACTGGCGGCCGAATCCCCATCTGCGGCTGCAGGCCAACTACAAGCACAAGGATCTGGACAGCGAGGTCAATCCCGAGCTCGACGACGACTCGGTGATCGTACAGGTCATGCTGCCGGGGTGGGGGCCTGACGAGTAACCGTCCGGGGCTGTCGGCGCGCAGCCACCGCGGGCGGGCTCGATTGTCGGGGTCGCCGCGGGGCGCCAGGTGGTACAATCGGCGGGACGAATCCGGCGGATTGACACTTGGAGGCCCCGCGCGATGAGATTGCATGCATGGAAGAGGTGTACGACGGCCTATGCCGGGTTGCTTGCCCTGGCGCTGCTGATCCCTGCTCCGGCCGGGAGCGATCTGCTCATCTCCGAGATGTGCGACCCGCGCTACAATTACGCAACGGACCGCTTCATTGAGATTTACAATGCCGGAGTGAACCCGGTTGACCTGGCGGGCTGGTCGCTGCAGGCGGTGGGCAACGGCGGCATCATTTTCATCTGGCAGCTCTCCGGAACCATCGTCCCCGGGGAGGCCCTGGTGGCCGGCGATCAGACGACGACGGTGCCGTTTCAGGTCGACTTCCCCGACGAGGCCTGGTCGGACAGCAACGGGCTCTGGAACGGGAAGGTCGGAGACGGCGCCAAGCTGCTGGCCCCCGGGAACGTGCTGATCGATTGTGCCGTGGTGGAGGGCACCGCCTTTGAAAACGCGGATTATGTCCGCCGGCCCAACGTCACCCAGCCCAGCACGACCTACTCGGCCGCGGAGTGGATCTCCACGTCCGCCGACTACCCGACCGACGGTTCGCCGGGCTCCCATGTGGCCGACCCGCCGCCGGCCGGACCGATCATCGCGGCCATCTTCACCGAACCGCTCCGGCCGCTCTCCGGCCAGAGCGTGGCTGTTTTCGCCGAGGTGCGTGATACGACCGCGGCCCTCGAATCGGTGACTCTGGCGTGGGGCACGCAGCCCGGTTCCCTCCCGCATGTGATTGCCATGGAGATCCTGGGGGGGGATACCTACCAAACCAGCTATCCGATTCCCGGTCAGGCCCCGGGCACCTCCGTGTACTTCCAGATCGAGGCCATCAACACGCTGTCCGAATCACGCCTCTCCGCGGTGCTGAGCTACGCGGTGCCGTATGAGCTGACCGTGCGTGAGATCCAGGGCGAGGCCGAGGAGTCGCCCTACGACAACGAGACCGTGGTCACCACGGGGTTGGTGACTGCCTCCTTCGGCACCCATTTCGTGATCCAGGATGGGACCGGGCCGTGGGAAGGATTGTGGGTGCAGAGCAGCGCCTTGCCGGGGCGAGGCGACCAGGTGACCGTATGGGGCATCGTCGATGAGGACAGCGGGAACACGCTGCTCGCCGGCGCCGAGATCGAGGAGAGTGCGCCCGGCGGTCCGCTGCCATCCCCGGAGGATCTGACAACCGGGGCCGCCGCCACCGAGCCGTATGAAGGTGTGCTGGTCAAGGTGTCGGATGCGCGCTGCATGAGCATCGACCAGGCCAGCGGCGTCTGGGTCCTCTACGACGGAAGCGGCCCGTTGCGGGTCGGTGTGCTGGGCAACGATTTCGAACCGACGCTCGGAACGCGCTACGACGTGACCGGACCGGTGGCCTTCGCGAACGGCTCCTTCCGGGTGGAGCCGCGCGGCGCGGAGGACATTGTCTGGGTGGGCGACGATTTCGCGCCCATCATCTGGGGCATTGCCGTGGAAGCCGATACGGAATTGCGGGTCTCCTTCTCCGAGGCGGTGGATCCGCAGACCGCCGGGACGGCCGACCATTACTCGATTCCCGGGCTGGTGGTTCTCGCGGCCCAGCACGATGCCGCCGATCCCCGGCAGGTTCATCTCACGGTGTCGGCGATGTCGGCCGGCGTCTACACATTGACGGTCAACGGCGTGGAGGACCTGTTCGGCAACGCGACCGAGGATGCGGAAGAGGAGTTCGAGTTCGTCGACTTCAGCCCGCCGGAAGGGTTCTACGATGGTACCGCCGGGCTCGCGGGGGAGGATCTGCAGGCCGCTCTGTACGAGATCATCCACGATCACGCTCCGGTTTCCTACGCGTTCGTCTGGACGGCCTTCTATACGACCGACAACAAGCCCAACGGCAAGGTCTGGGACATCTATTCCGACATCCCCGGCGGTGTGCCGCCCTACGAGTACACCTTCGGTGTGGATCAGGGCGGCGTGGGCGGACAGGAAGGGACCGGCTATTCGCGGGAGCATTCCTGGCCGAAGAGCTGGTTCGGCGGAGAGGTCATGCCGATGTTCACGGACCTGTTCGCACTCTATCCCACCGACACGCATATCAACGGTATGCGCGGCGTCTATCCCTACGGCGAGGTGGCCGTGCCCACCTGGATCTCCATGAATGGATCGAAACTGGGACCCTGCAGCTACCCGGGATACACGGGTCCGGTGTTCGAACCGATCGACGCCTACAAGGGTGACCTGGCGCGCACCTATCTCTACATGACGACACGCTACTACTCCGAGGACGCCGTCTGGCCGTCAAGCCCGATGACGGTGGGCGCGACGCTGCGCCCCTGGGCCGTGGAGATGCTGCTCGAGTGGCATGCCCAGGACCCGGTCAGCCGCAAGGAGCAAGAGCGCAATGCGACCATCTTCGGGTTCCAGGGGAATCGGAATCCGTTCATTGATTGCCCCGAGTTCGCCGAACTGATCTTTGGGGATGCGGCCGATGTCGAAGGGGATGAAGGGCCCTGGGCGGCCGTTTCGGCGCCGGTGCTGTTGCCCGCCGTACCGAGCCCTCAGCCGGGGGGTGTTCTCATCCGCTTCCAGCTTCCCGCCGCCCAGGAGATCTCGATCGAGGTGTGCGACCCGACCGGACGCCGGGTTGCCCAATTGAGCCAGGGCCTCGTCGCGG
The DNA here is from genome assembly GCA_964417675.1 of uncultured bacterium. Lineage (GTDB taxonomy): Bacteria > Eisenbacteria > RBG-16-71-46 > CAIMUX01 > WJJG01 > CAYQJL01. Next base: position 66,464 of record CAYQJL010000166.1, read on the forward strand.
CCGGCGTCTCCTCGATTCTGTGGGACGGGCGGCTGAGCCATGGAGGGCTCGCCGGATCGGGGGTCTACTTCCTTCGACTGCAGGGCCACGCGGCCTCGGCCACCGGCCGGGCGCTGTTGATCCGATGATGCGGAGGGCCGGTGGCTACGATTCTGTTCGTCTGTTTCCAGGAGAACACCGACGTGATCGGCGTGAAGTACCTCGACGCGGTGCTGCGCGCTGAAGGCCATGACAGCGGCATCCTGTTGATTCCCAACGATGATCCGGCCAACCTGTCGGGGGCGCTGGCCCACATCGAGCGGGTCGAGCCGGAGGTTCTGGGTCTGAGCGCGATGAGCTACGAGTTTCGTCAGGCTCGGGCGTTCGGTCTCGAGCTCAGGAAGCGCTTTCCGAAGACGCCGCTCATCATGGGCGGCATTCATGCGACCACCGATCCGGTGAGCTGCCTCGAGTTCTGCGATGTGGTCGCTCGCGGGGAGGCGGAGGAGACGATCGTCGAGCTGCTGCCGATCCTGGCCGGCGGCCTTCCGGCGCCGCGGCCCGGAGATGCCCCCGCGGGGTTGGAGGCGGTGGCGGGCATCGTCTTCCGGCGGGCGGGACGGGTTCAGTTCACCGCGGTGCGCCAGCCCATCGACGACCTCGACCGGCTGCCCTCGATCGAGCATCTGCCCGCATCGATGCAGGTGATGCATGCGGGGCAGGTCCATCCGATCGCCGCGCCGCAGATCATCAAGAAGTACGTGCGCTATCAGGGCACTTTCCTGTCGGTCGTTTCCTCGCGCGGGTGCCCCTTTTCCTGTCGCTACTGCTGCAATTCGGCGCTCAAATCCCTCTATGGCCGCACGAAGGTTCGGCCGCGTTCCGTGGACCTGGTCGTCGACGAGATTGCGCGGGAGGTCGCCAAGAGCGGCAACATTCTCTATGTCAACTTCCAGGACGATTGCTTCATGATGCACCGTACCGAGTGGCTGGCCCGCTTCGCCCGGCGCTACAAGGCGGAGATCGGCATTCCGTTCGTCGTTCGCACCACCCCGCGGCACATCTCCCGGGAGAAGCTGGCGCTGCTCAAGGACGCCTATCTGCGTTGGGTGTTCATGGGCATGCAGACCGGCAGCGATCGCATCAACCGGGAGATCTACGGGCGTAACGTCACGGCGCAGCAGTTCCGCGAGGCGCGGACCATGGTGGCCGAAAGCGGCGTGAGCCTGTGGGTCGATGTGATCCTGGACAATCCGTACGAAACCGAGGCCGATCACCTCGCGACGATCGGACTCCTGTTGGACATCGAGCGGCCCTATCAACTCGACATCTTCTCGCTCGACTACTTCCCCGGCACCGAGCTCTACGATCAGGTGCGGCGGGAGAGGATCCCGGTCCCGCGTCTGGGCGAGAAGTCCTACACCCAGCCGGAGCCGCGGATGATCAACCGGTACATCCGCATGAGCGCCACCCTGCCGCGCGGGCTGGTTCGCCGGCTGGTCAAGCACCGGCACTCTTCCTTAGGCCGCGCGTTCGGCCTGCTGGGCTACTATGCCTGCCTGCTGATCGAGCCGTTCGTCTACCTCCGGCTCATCATGAAGTCCCAGGACTACAAGATCCGGCCGACCTGGAGGGTGATCGCCAGCTTCTACGAAACGGCGTTCCACAAGCTGATCCTGCGCCGGCAGGGATAGCGCTTGCCAAAGCGGCGTGCCGGGCCGGCTCCCGTTCTCCACCGTGCATGCGGCCCACCCGCTTCGGATGAAACAGGGTATCCTAGGGGGGGCGTGGCGTGAGTTTCCGTCTAGTTTCCCACCGCCCGTCCGGGCGACCCGCATCGGATGAAACGAGTTGCTGCCCATAGGCCGCGTGGCAAGTGACCGGGCGCGTTTTCTCCGCAACCGTTGGTGAGGCGCCGCTGGT
>CAYQJL010000167.1:0-3930 GCA_964417675.1 uncultured bacterium
GCGGCCTCAGCTGTTCCTGGCCGACCGCCCGCCTCCGTTCTCCCTGGCCGATCGTCAGCTTCCCCCCTCCCGTCGACAGGGCGTGTGTGATGCCCCCCATTTCGTCGCGATTGAATCCTATAAAACATTGAAAAACATTATCTTAGTCCGGACCCCGGGGTCCACGTGCAGCGCCATTGCCGCAGCGGTCACTACGGACAGGGTCCCATTGCCTGCATCTGGGACGAGTTTCTGTCAGTTCCCCACCGCCCGCTCGGCTGACCCGCGGCGGATAGAACGGGTTGCTGCCCATCGGCCGCGTGGCAAGCGACCCGGCCTGAGTTCTCCACGGTCGTTGGCGAGACGCCGTTGGCCGACCTGGATGCGCCATGGCGAGTGGCCGGCCTCAGCTGTCCCTGGCCGATCGACAGCCTCCGTTCTCCCAGGCCGGTCGACAGCTTCCGTTCTCCAGGGCCGATCGACAGCCTCCGTTCTCCCAGGCCGATCGACAGCTTCCGTTCTCCAGGGCCGATCGAAAGCTTCCGTTCTCCAGGGCCGATCGACAGCCTCCGTTCTCCAGGGCCGATCGAAAGCTTCCCTCCTCCGGTCGACAGGGCATGTGTGTGGACCTCATTTCGTCACGGTTGAAGTCTGTAACCAATTCAATATCAATTAGTTAAGTCCGTGCCCCGGGGCAAGACAGGTGAGAGGAAGTTGCAAGGAAGGTCGTCACAAACATGGGTGCACAGCCTGCATCTGGGACGAGTTTCTGTCCAGAAGCTCCACGGGCAAGGCCCCGGAAGACGTCTCGCGACATCTCCGGGGCCTGTTCCAGGACCTACGTGTCTGATCCATGGAATCCAATCCGGACTCCGCGTCTTAGGAATGGTGAGGAATCCACGGTCGACTGCGAAGTCGCCTAACGGTAGAGCTCCTTGATCTGACCCCAGCTCTTCCGCTCGGCGGGCGTGGTCTCACACGGATTCGGCTCGCAGCTGTCCGCCTCGGGGTGGAACAAGCCGCCTGCCTGCAGACATTCCTCGCGCGTAGTGATGAGGCACTCAGTGTCGAGGCAACACACTGCTTCGGGCGTCGGAAGGCAGGGGTTGGGGTCGCAGGGGCCACCGACAAAGACATGACCGAGCTGGTCGCACTCGGGCTGTGTCAGGACGAGGCACTCCAGATCCGATGTGCAGCACGCTCCGGTGAGCTGCTGCAAGCTTCCGATCGTCATGTCATCAAAGCCGAAGAAATCGATCCCCGGCGCCGTGTTGCCGAAGGTCACCGACGTGTACTGGTGCTCGGTGTCGTAGAAGCCATAGTAGATCACCGCGCCGCCCAGACCCCCGGCGGTGTTGGGCACGACCAAGTCGACCACTTCGCCGTTGGCGAGCCCCAGGGTGAGCTGACCGTCGAAGTCTCCCACATCGGTGGCGTAGAAGCCGAAGGCCGCGATGGGCTGGTCGAACTCGATGCTGAATTCATCGTAGCTTTCCCAGTAACGACGGCCCGAAATGGCGTAGCGGCCGTATCCGTTGGTCTCCCCGCTGGGAACCTCGAAGATCTCGCCATTGCCCAGCAGCGTGGCGGTGCCCGCGCCGGGGAAGGCCACCGGCAGCGGTGCGCCGGTTCCGGCCGCAAAGCTCTCGAAGTCCTCGGTGCCGACCCCGACCAGGTTGCTGAAGAAGGCGTCGCGGGCATCATCGGAATTCGGCCAAGCGGGTAGCGGTGTCAACTCACCCAAACCCAGGTCCTCGCCGAAGAAGACCACCGGAATGGCCCGCGCCGACTGAGGGCCTGTACTTACAGCGCAGAGCGCCAGCAGAAAGAGCCAGTACTTCGTCTTTCTCATTTCTATCCATCCTCCTGTTCAGGTCATTCTCGCGGCGCACACGCAGTGTATGCGCCAAGCGGAAATATGCTAGCTTTGGCATGTTTTGTCAATGTCCGAAATGCTTATTCTATAATACGTTATGCAAGTCGGCTGCAATCGCAACCCCGTGTCCCTCACATCGGCGGCCACTGCAGGAGCGGCTGTCTAAGGTCCTCGGCCAGCATCCATGTCCACCCGGCGCGCCGGAACCGATCTTCGAGCCATGACCTTCTGAGTTGACTGGTCAATCAATTAATGGATCAAATGCCACTCTCGGCGAACATGAGAGGAGGCCCCCAGTGACAGCCGAAGAACCCGTCAGCAGAAACGACCCGGAATCACCGGCCAGGGATCTCCGGGGGAGTCCTTCGAATGCCGCTGGCCCACCGGCGCCGACCGGCAAGCCTGCGCGGGCCTGGCCGGCGGGAAAGGCGGCCGGGGAGGCGGCCCGGGAGCGGATCCTATCGGCCGCGCGGAGCTGCTTTGCGGGTTCAGGCTTTGCGGAAACGTCGCTGAAGAGCATCTCCCGGAAGGCCGGTGTCAACCAAGCCATGATCCACTACTACTTCGGTTGCAAGCAGGATCTCTACCGGCAAGCCTTGCGGGACTGCCTGTCGGAGATGGTCAGAAGAGCCGCCTCCCGCATGGAGGTGGGGCTCCCTCCAGATGAAACGCTGCTGCTCTACTCGATGGCCCTGATGGATGCCCTGCGCCGATCACCGGAGGCCGCCGGCCTGCTGCGTCATGAGCTAGGCCGCGGAGGCTCCACCGTGGAGGAGATGCTCGAGACGGTCACAAGCCCCGACGGCCGATCGCTCCGGTCGATCGCCCTGGATCTGATCCGCGCCGCACAGGAGGCCGGCCAGATGCGCCGCCTTCCCCCGGAGGCCATCTGGAGACTGCTGCGCACCCTGATCTTCGGCGGTGTTCTGCTGGGCGGCCGCGCCTCAGAATCGTCTGCTGACACCCGCGCGGAGGCCGATCCTTGGGAGCCCTTCCTGGAAACCTGTGAAATCCTTCTCCGCCGAGGCCTCCTCATGTAGCCGGGCGGCATCCGGACGATCGGGCCTGGCCGGCGGAAGGTCGCGCCGCGGCCGGCCGGGCGGCATCTGGTCGAGACACCCCAGACCGGAGGCCGAAAGCGCCGGATGAGACCGGAGGATGAGACCGCCACCTGGCTCGATTTGATTTCTCCGCCCATTTCCCCCATACTGGCTCAAAAGCTCCGCGTCATTCTTCTTCTGCCGTCGCGGACCCCTTGGGGTCAAACTCCTGGCTTCCTAACCTTTTGGGGGAATCATGCCGGATCGCCTCATTTTGTGGGCCATCGTCATCGGGTATATGCTGTTCGTCTTCATCAAAGGCGTGTCAAAGGCCCGCAAGATCGGCAGTTCCGACGACTATCTGGTCGCCGGGCGCAACGTGCGCTGGTTCTTCCTCTTCTGCACCATGGGGGCGACTGTCATTGGCGGCGGGTACTCGATCGGCGCCATTGGGAAGACCTACGAGTGGGGCATCCTCATGCTGCTGGTCTCGACCGGCGGGTACCTCCACTTCATCTTCTCCGGTCTGGTGGTCGCGCCGCAATTTCGTGAGGCAGAGCTGTATACCGTGGCCGGGTATTTCGGCCATCGGTTCGGCGAACGGCCCCGCTTCTTGGTGCTGGTGCTGTCGTTGCTCTTCTCGGTCTTCATCGTGGCGGCGCAGATGGCAGCCTTCGGGACCGTGCTCGCGGCCATCATGCCGGGGGTGACCGACATTCCCAATGCCTTGCAGTGGGCCATCCTGATCAGCGGGCTCATGGTGGTCATCTACAGCACGGCGGGCGGATTGCTGGCGGTCATCCATACGGACATCTATCAGTTCATCGTGCTCATGCTCGGTTTCATCATCACACTCGGATTCTGCGTCCCTGACCTCCTCGGATCGTACAATTCGGACACCGGCCAATTCATACCCTCCCGATTCGGCGTGAGCGACCTCGTGGACCCATCCTCCCTGAGCGAGAAGATCGCCACGCGCTCGGATCCATTGTCGGACTATGTCCGGCGCAGCCTGGATGAACAGGGGTATGCTCT
>CAYQJL010000168.1:0-4868 GCA_964417675.1 uncultured bacterium
GAGAGGGTGGCGCGGCCGGGGTGGAGAGGGTGGTGCTGCCGGGGTGGAGACGGTGGCGCGGTAGGCGTGGAGAGGGTGGCGCGGCCGAGTCTTGCGAGCCGGCCTGCGGACCGGTACTCTGGGTGAGTCGAGTCCGCACGCAGATCCTGGGGCGACACCTGAGCCGGGCGGCTGTGCGCGTACGAGGAGGCGGTCGCTGGAGCAGGTGGACGGAGCCGGTGGGCAGAGCCGGTGAGTGGAGCAGGTGGGAGGTTGCCGTAGGGAGGATCGCATGACAACCAAGGAGAGAGTGGCCGCGTTGCGGCGGCTGATGCGCAAGGAGGGACTGGCGGCCTATCTGGTTCCCTCGACCGACCCGCACCAGAGTGAGTATGTACCGGCCTGCTGGCGCCGCCGCGAGTTCATCAGCGGCTTCACCGGCAGTGCTGGAGACGTGGTCATGACATTGCGCGAAGTCGGGCTCTGGACCGACTCGCGCTATTGGCTCCAGGCGGAGCGGGAACTCGATGCGGACGTTTTCACCCTGTTCAAAATGGGGGTCCCCGAGGTTCCTACGATCGAAGCCTTCCTGCAGGAGAAGATTCGCAAGGGCCAGCGCGTGGGGGTCGATCCCCAGCTGCTCACCAAGGATCGGGCCGAAGCGCTCGAGTTCGTTCTCAACGGACGTGATGCCGGATTGAAACTGGTCAGCCGCAATCTGATCGATGCGCTATGGTCCGACCAGCCACCCGTGCCGTCCGAGCCGGTGATGCGCCTGGCGGATCGCTATGCGGGAGAGAAGGTCGATGAGAAGCTGAAGCGCTTGCGCGAGGAGATCAAGAAGCAGGACGTACAGGCGCATGTCATCTCAGCGCTCGATGCGGTCGCCTGGACCTTCAATGTGCGCGGGCGGGACGTGGAGTTCAATCCACTCGTGATCGCCCACGCCATCATCGATCCGAAGAGTGCCACGCTGTTCGTGCACGAGCAGAAGCTGTCCGCGGCGGTGCGCGCCGGATTCAAGGGCCTGGTCAAGATCGCGCCCTACGCGTCCTTCGGCTCGGCGCTGCGGGCCCTTGGGAAGGCGAAGGCGCGGGTGTGGGTGGATCCCAAGGAGGTCACGCGCTGGACCCTCGACCGATTGAAAGGGGCGCGGATGGTCTATGCGCCCAGCCCGGTGCAGGCCGCCAAGGCGCAGAAGAACCGGGCCGAGATTCGCGGCATGCAGGCCGCCCACATCCAGGATGGCGTCGCCCTGGTCCGCTTCCTGAACTGGCTGGAGAACGCTCCGCAGCGCGGCCGGCTCTCGGAAGTCGATTGCATCGCGGCCCTCGAGGAACTGCGCTCGGAAGGGGAGTTGTACCAGGGTCCCTCCTTTGCCTACATCTCTTCCTGGAAGGCCAACGGGGCGATCATTCATTACGATCCGACCAAGACGGCCCGGCCGGCGAAGCTGAAGGGGCGTGGTCTCTATCTATTCGACAGCGGTGGGCAGTACCTCACCGGAACGACCGACGTGACCCGGACGATCGCGTTCGGGGATCCGACGGCGTACGAAAAGGCCTGCTTCACGCGAGTGTTGAAAGGGGTGATCGCCCTGTCGACGGCGGTCTTCCCCGCGGGCGTACAGGGCGGGTGGGTTGATGCGCTGGCCCGCAAGCCGCTTTGGGACGGACGGCTCAACTATCGACATGGCACCGGGCATGGGGTTGGCTCCTTCCTCTGTGTGCACGAGGGCCCGGTTGGATTCTCGCCGCGCAATGCGGGCCCGCTTGCGGCGGGCAACGTCCTGACCATCGAGCCGGGGTACTACGAGGATGGCAAGTTCGGCATTCGCATCGAGAACATGGTCGTGCTGCGGACAACCGGCAAGACCCGCAAAGGCGAGCCGGGCTGGCTCGAATCCGAGACCCTGACCCTCTGTCCGGTGGATCTGCGCCTGGTCGAGAAGGGATTGCTGACGTTGGAAGAGGTCGATTGGCTCAACCGGTACCACGTCCGGGTCCGGGATACCCTGGCGCCTCATCTGGATTCGGAGGACCGGGCCTACCTGGAACTGGCCACGCGACCCCTGTAGACCGGGCAAGGAGCCTGTGTGCGCCTGAACAAGGTGTCGGTGTCCGGCTGAGCAAGGAGCCTGTGTGCGTCCGGGCAAGGGGAGGGTGTGTAGCCGGGCGAAGGGATTGGCGGGGCAGCCGGCCGGGACAAGAGAAGCCCGGGAGCTTGAGTGGCTCCCGGGCCTTGCTTTGGGTCCACGTGGACCTCAATGTCTCCCGACCAGCTTCTACTGGAAGAGCCCCTTGATGGCGCCCCAGGTCGTGCCCTCGGTGGGGGTACCACCCTGGCCACCGACCTTCACGTAGTAGATGAACCACCCTGGGTAGCTGATCATACTGTCGGACCCGAGCGCGAACTCGATCTCGACTTCCTGACCCATGTAGGCCGAGAGGTCGAAGCAATCCAGCGACGTGGTCGGTCCATCCGTCCAGCCCGGCTCCATATCCACGCAGAACGCGTAGTACGAGGTGCTGGTATTGATGACCGCTGGGTAGGGCGTGTAGGGCTGAATGACCGTGCCGTTCACCGACACGTTGCAGCCATCGTAGTTGTTCTCGGTGTCGAAGTAGTGCGAGACCTCCATGAGGTACGCCGATTCGGTCACCGTGAATGCGGGGGCGTAGAGACCCGATCCGCTGTCGTTGCTGTAGTCGCCGGCGAGACCGGTACCCCACACAGCCACACTGATCGGAACCTCTGGATTCGTTGGAACCCCGTACGCCCAGTTGTCGATGGCGCCGGCTTCGCACGGCTGATGCGTGAAGCCATGATCACCCGTCGAGAAATCCCAATCGTAGGTGACCACGGTCAACTCGCACGAGTCATCTGCCCGCTCCACGGTGATAGACTCGATCGGCGGATCGCCCGCGAAGGCGGTTCCAGCGAGAGCCAGGAGGCTCACGAAAACGAACACTTTCCTCATCACCAACCTCCTTTGGTGCAACTGCTGCTGATGCAACTGCTGCTGATGCAGCAGCTGCAAGCGTTGCCTTGCTGCAAGGAACTAGTCCGATTGGATGTCAAACCTTGATTGTCCTTGGGCCCGCAAAGTCGCTCTCGGCACAGGCGACCTATGAACATCATAACGCAAATCTGTTGAGCTGCAAAGGTGATTCGGACAGTGGGTACGCAGTGGGGGGCCGAGGGATTGTCCTCCAGTTGGCGCTGGACAGGTGTGGACTGACAGACGCTGACGAACGAAGCGCACAAAAGAAAGCTCATACTGCGGTTACAGGGAAGGCACCAGAGGCTGCTCCGGGGGCTGACCGGGGACTGACCGGGGACTGACCGGGGACTGACCGGGGACTGAACCTTGGGAGCCGGGGATTGAGCCGGTTCCGTGCGGACCGGCCCGAGCCGTTTGGATCTAGAGCACGAGAACCCGGGAGTGAATCGACTCCCGGGTTCCGTGTTGGGCCTAGGTGGGCCTGAATCAACTCGTAGCAAACCGGCTCTACTGGAAGAGCCCCTTGATGGCGCCCCAGGTCGTGCCTTCAGTGGGGGTACCACCCTGGCCGCCGACCTTCACGTAGTAGATGAACCAGCCCGGATAGGAGACGCTGCTGTCGGATCCGAGCGCGAACTCGATCTCGACTTCCTGGCCCATGTAGGCCGAGAGATCGAAGCAATCGAGCGACGTGGTCGGTCCATCCGTCCAGCCCGGCTCCATATCCACGCAGAACGCGTAGAAACCGGTGCTGGTGCTGATGACCGCCGGGTAAGGCGTGTACGGTTGAATGACCGTACCGTTCACCGACACATTGCAGCCATCATAGTTGTTCTCGGTGTCGAAGTAATGCGAGACCTCCATGAGATACGCCGACTCGGTCACCGTGAACGCAGGGGCGTAGAGGCCCGATCCGCTGTCGTTGCTATAGTCACCGGCCAGACCGGTACCCCACACAGCCACGTTGATCGGAACCTCTGGATTCGTCGGAACCCCGTAGGCCCAGTTGTCGATGGCGCCGGCTTCGCACGGCTGATGCGTGAAGCCGTGATCACCGGTCGAGAAATCCCAATCGTAGGTGACCACGGTCAACTCGCACGAGTCGTTGGCACGATCCACCACTATCGAATCGATCGGTGGATCACCCGCGAACGCCGTACCAGCGAGAGCCACGAGGCTCATCAAAACGAGCACTTTCCTCATTGCCAACCTCCTTCGATGCACATGCTGCCTTGCTGCAAGGAACTTGTTCTACTGGATCACAGACCGGCGAGTGGCCTCAGGCCCGCAAGGTCATTCTTGGATCTGATCTCCCATACCAATACTACCGTCAAGTGTCCAAGGGGCAAAGCAGATTCTGCCCCTTGTCCGCGCGCGGGTGCCGGCTGAGGGTGACCCGGGCGAGGGGCGCACCCGCGTTGTGAGGCTGTGTGGGGGGGCGGTCGGCAGCTTGCAGCGGGGCAGCTCCCATCTTCCCGACATCAAGAAGCTGGAACTCCGCCAGGCACTGGCAGGTTCCGGCAACCCTAATTTCAATTATGATAGCACTTATCTGATCGTTACGAGAGGAACCGGGACGGAGACTCGGTATCGAGCGGGGCGGGGTGAATGCCCCGGGGACACTCGCAGGGGCATCGGCGCCGGGTGGACTGGCGGCCCAGCGGCATTCGATGGCTCCGTAGCAGTCGAAGGCTCCGTGGGGGGTCTGGGCGACTTTGGACATGGAATGAGGCGAGAACGACGTACACAAATGGACCCGCGTCTGGGCGATCCGCCTGGTTCCGCCCGGCACTGCCCAGCACCGCCCGGCACTGCCCAGCACTGCCCAGCACCGCCCGGCGCCGCCTGGCACCGGCCCAGCGCCGCCTGGCACCGGCCCAGCACC
>CAYQJL010000169.1:0-3865 GCA_964417675.1 uncultured bacterium
CGGGGGCGCACCCGAACGTGATTCTGGCGAGTGCATCTCTCTCGCGCAACCGGAGATCGACTGTGAGCATGAGCCCCCTCTCCATGGAGACTGCGAGAATCTCACTCAGAGGGGGATGTCACGATACGATTCGATCCCCTGCGCGACCGCGGCAAGCCGGCAGGGTGATCGGCGGGTCGGTGCGCTCAGCCAGGACCCGGCGCGGGCGGATGGCGCGGCTCGGCTTGTTCGCCCTCGTCGCCAAGCCGAGTACGAGTATCACCAATGCGACGAAAGTCAAGTAGGCGGGTTCCGGGACGGGACGAAACTGCATACCACCATCAAAGTACGAGTCGAAGGAGCAGCCATCATGACCCATGTCGTATGCAAACCACTCGTGGTGGAGATCAAGTACGTATGTGCCGGGATCCACGAGGACTGGCCCCTTCAACAGATATCCATGACCGGCAACCCACTTCTGGCGAGCCCACTTCCCCAGCCGCTCTGGCGTCCACTCGGCATGCGTACGATGGCTCTTGGGCATGTGGTCGGGAACTGTCGATCTCCACGCGCCAGCTCTCGACCCCACCAGGTGTAGCATGGAGCTCAGCGCGGTTGCGATACTCCGGAGCCGGAATCCAAGGATCGGGCGTGTTCCATACCGCGTAGCCAACGGGGCGCAGCCCCGGACGGGAATTCCGGGACCCACCGGCGCGGCAGGCGCCCGCCATTGCACCTAATCAGCATGCTTGTCGTCAAGGACCTCACGCAGCTTGCCCCCCAACTGGTTCGGCGAAAACGGTTTCTGGATGAAACACACGCCTTCGTCCAGCACGCCGTGATGGGCAATGACGTTGGCGGTATAGCCGGACATGAAGAGGCGTTTGATGTCAGGATAAATGGAGAGCAGGTTCTTGGCCAGGTCACGGCCGTTCATCTCGGGCATTACAACGTCCGTCATGAGCAGGTCGATGGGGCCGCTGTGCTCTTGGGCCAAACGGATGGCCTCGCCCGGGGTCTCGGCGGCAATCACGACATACCCCAGTCTCTCCAGCATCATCGTGGCCAGGCGCAAGATGGCCGGCTCGTCCTCCACCAGCAGAATGGTCTCGCTTCCGCGTGCTGCTGGTGTTGCCGATGCCTGATCAGCCTGAGATGCTGGCCTGGTATGGTGCTGCGGCAGATAGATCCTGAAGGTCGTCCCCTGGCCGGGCTCACTGTAGACGTTGATGAAGCCGTTGTTCTGCTTGACCGCGCCGTACACTGAGGCCAGGCCCAGGCCGGTGCCCTTGCCCTGCTCCTTGGTGGTGAAGAACGGCTCGAACAGATGGCCGACGGTCTGCGGGTCCATGCCGCAACCGTTGTCGCTGACAGCCAGCAGTACGTACTCGCCGGGCACGAACCCAGCGTGAACGGCGCAATAGGCCTCGTCAAACGACACGGCGTCCGTTTCGATGGTGATCTTGCCCACGTCGTCGATGGCGTCGCGGGCGTTGACGCACAGATTGATCAGGATTTGGTCTATCTGGGAAGGGTCCACCTTGACGGGCCCGAGGTTGCTTCCGGCCAGCCAAGCCAGATCGATATCTTCTCCGATGAGCCGCCGCAACATCTTCAAGGTTCTTTCCACGGTCACGTTCAGATCGATGATCCTGGGCGCAATGGTCTGCTTGCGCGCAAAGGTCAACAGTTGCCGGGTCAGCCCGGCGGAGCGCTCGGCGGCTCGTTTGATTTCCGTGAAGTCAGCGTAGAATGGTTGATCCGGATCCATCCGCTCCAGAGCCATCTCCGCATGACCGAGTATCACGCCCAGCATATTGTTGAAATCGTGCGCCAGCCCGCCCGCCAGCCGGCCGACGGACTCCATCTTCTGCGCCTGTAACAACTGAGATTGAAGTGATTCCTTCTCTGCTTCGGCCCGCCTGCGCTCGGTCACGTCGAAGAACACCGTCGAGAACATGCCCGGCCGCGGCCGGCTGACCGTAAAACTGAGCTGCTTGCCGGCTGGCGCGAAGAACGCTTCGAACTGCTGGGGAACCCCGGTCTCGGCGACGCGTTCGAGCTTGTCGAGAAAAGGGGCCTGGCCCAGGCCGTAGAGCTGGGAACCCAGCGCACCCGCCGCATTCTCGCGGGGAATGCCCATGATCCTCTCGTAGGCCGGATTGACGTCGAGAATGCGGTAATCCACGGCGCGTCCGTCTTCGTAGACGATCTCGTCGAGGCAACTGCCGGCGGCCAGGTTCATGAAGAAACTGTGGAATCGCTCGTCGCTCTGTCGCCGCTCCCTCTCGGCCAGTGCGCGCTCGGTGGCCATGGCCACGACCCTGGTGAGGGACCGAAGGATGTCCACGTCCTCCTGACGCCAGGCCCTGCGCCGAGCACAGTCGTCCAGGCCGAGGAAGCCATAGTACTGCGCCTTGACGAAGAGCGGGACAACCAGGATGGACTCTATGTCTTGGGACCTGAGCATCTCCTTGGTGGCCTCGTCGGGGATCTCCTCGATGCTGGGGTAGCAGATGATCTCATTGCGGCGCATGGTCTGGAGCCACCACGAAAAGGTGCTTCCGGGAATGCCTTGCAGCTCGTCCTGCTGTGGCGCGATCCCCGGCGCGCACCACTCGTGGGTGTTGTCCATGGTGTCCGTCGCGTCGTCGTGCCTGAACATGTAGGCGCGATCGACGCCGAGCGTCTCTCCGACCAGGGTTAGGCAGCGGTCGTGGAACGCCGCCAGGTCCTCTGCCACGAACGCCATGGTCGAGACATCGTTCAGTAGCTGTTCGTAGGCAAGCCGTTGGCGCAGCGCTTCTTCGGACTGTTCTGTCTCAATCATAGAGCCGATGATCCGGGCTGTTGCATGCAGCCGCTTCTTGGCCAGCTCAATGATGAATGGCGGGCGGGAGTCGTATGCATCAACCTCGCGAACCAGTTCATCGTAATCAAGATGGTAGGCAGAGGCGAGCTTGCGCAGTGTCTCCGGATCTCCTGGCGGATCGCCGTATCCGAAATTGATGGCCCCCACGACACTCCCGTGCGCCAGGATCGGTACCGCGTACATTCGGATGCCGCCGTTGCACGCAATGTCCACGGGAGTGCACTCGGCGATGACCCGTTTGCAGCAGTCCGTCCAGCAGGACTCATGGCACAACCAGCAGCGCGAGCGCAGTGCTTCGGCGTTATCGGAGGTGTCGCAGAGCTTGCGCGAGGCGCAGTCCATCATTCGGCACCACCCAGAGGAGAAGATCCCAAAGGCATAGTCGCCGTTGACCTCGTAGATGGCAGAGGAGGTTCCGAGCAATTCCATGTAGTCGTGGGCGAAGCTCTCCAGTCGTTCGCGGCCGATGGAGTTGAGGATGATCCCGTCCCGGTTCAATCGCGTCAGGTCGCCATATCCCTGGTCATGCGCATCCGGCTGGACTGCCATGTTCGAAATCGGCGTTCCGGAGAGCATCCACTCAAGCCGCTTCAATGTGTCTTTGGCCTGTTTCTGTTCAGTAACATCCGCAGTGAATCCTTGATAAGACACGATCCGTCCATCCTCGTCCCGGATCGCGCGGACATTCATGGATCCCCAGAACTCGGTCCCGTCCCGGCGTCGAAACCGACACGTGTGGTTGAGCAGCTCGCCCTGCTCTTCCAGCAGGCGCAGCAACCCCTCCCGGTCAGCGGGATCGACATACTCCTGTGTGGCACTGTCCGTGATGGATGCGATCAGTTCCTCCGGGCTCTCGTACCCGAACATCCTGACCAGTGCCGCATTCGCCGAGATGATGCGACCCTCGGGCGTGGTGGTGAAGATGCCTATGGGAGCGTCATTGAAGATGCCCGCATGCTGAAGCTCAGGCACAGAGCCGCGATCGTTGCGGATGTCTGTTGATTCGAGCATGGA
>CAYQJL010000170.1:0-78103 GCA_964417675.1 uncultured bacterium
CTCCGTCGTGTGGGGTCCGACCATGTCGATGGGTCTCGGCTTCTACTATGGTGGCGAGCCCACGCCGGCCGAGAGTGCTACCTGGGGTTCGATCAAGGCTCTGTTCGAGTAAACGAGCTCTGATTTGAATATCCAAGAGGCCGACACCCTTCGGGGTGTCGGCCTCTTTCTATCCCGCCTGGGTGATCCAGCCCCCTGAATGTCCTTCGCGCCGGCAGCCCCGCGGGCTTCCAACCGCCCACCGGCGAAGAACCGGTCGGATCAGGAGTCCAGCACGCGCCAGCTGATGACCCGGGTCCCGCGCTCGCCGATTTCAACCTCGCGCGTGTAGCTCCCCAGCCTTCCGCCCTGGTGCGAGTAGGTCGCCAGGGTGAGGCGATAACGCCCGGCCGGCATCTGCAGCGCGGCGCCCCGCACCTGGCTCGGCAAGAGCAACCAGGAGCGTGTGTCGGCCTTCTCGATCGCCGCGCCGGCGATATTGGTCAGGATCCCGGCAATGGTTCCGAGTTCCTTCTCGGCCTGTTTTTTGGCCACGAATTTCAGCAAGGCGCGCGCGAAGGTCTTGGCCAGCGTGCCGGGGAGGCCTTTGCGATAGACGTGGCGCACCAGCGCATCGACGTCCGCCAGGGGAACCAGCGTCACGCGATCGACGGCACCTCCGGCCAGGGATTCTATGGCGACCTCGCACACCGCCACCGCCAGCGGTTCGCGGTCGGGCAGGATCGGAATGGCGACATCCAAGAAATAGGCAACCTTGACATCATCCGCCGACCACGCGTTGTGCGCCAGGTAGTAGTCGTACCGGCCCGCCAGGACGAACCCGAGCGAGAGGGCTTCGTCGGCGCCACTCCAGTTGGCTTCATGGGTGAAGATCGGCACGCGGATGTGCTTGCTCTGCCGCTGCGGGGCCCAACCCAATTCGCACAGCAGAATCAGCTCTCCCTCCGGCCCCCGGGCCGCTTCGAGCGCCGCCAGTCGATCGGCTCCCGCCGTCTCCCGGGTCTCCGGCAATTCGTCGGGCGCAATGCCGGAACGCGCCGCCGCCCGCAGGAGGGACCGCTCCAGCCAGTCGGGCGCCCCCAGTCCGAGGGAGCTCGCCCAGTCGGCATAGCCCCGCTTGGCCCAGCGATAGGCGATCAGGGCATCATTGGCTTCTCCCTGTCCTTCCAGGACGGCCCCCAGCACCCATTGGAGGAACGGCATATCCCGCAGCAGCGGATCTGAGCTCAGATCGTCCCGTAGGCTCGACAACCGCAGGGCGAGCCGGCGGGCCTCCACGGCCGTCTCTGTGGTCATGCCCTGGTAGTGAAAGTTCAGGAGCCTGTAGTAATGAAGGAAATGGCCTTCGTGAATCTGTCCCCGGTACGCCTCGGCCTCGTCGTGGAGGAGCATGGTCAGGGCGCGGCGGCTCACACTGATCGTATAGAGATCATCTAGCAGCTGCTCGGCGGTCGCCAGCTCGGCATTGCTCTGCGACCAATCCCGGGCGTAATGGTACAGGGCGCCCCGCTCCAAGTGGTACAGCAGGTCGCCCGGGTCGCTGACCTTCGCGATCATCCCAAGGGCGGCATCGATCTCGCCACGGGTCACCACGCCGCGCAGATCACGCAGGCGGGTCGTGTAGGATGCGCACGCCGCGATCAACATCATGACCAGCGCCGCGCCGAGCAGCACGCCGCTGCAAAGTCGCCATGGCCGCATGGGCCTCCCCCGCGGTTCCGACAGGCCTCCCTCGGGATGCTTCTGCCGGACTGCTTCCTACGGTTTGTACTTGCCCCTGGCGATGTACTTCTTGATCTTGTGCTGCCCCAGCCAGACTTTCACGTTCGACTCGATGTCCGCCAATGTGAGATCCACCTGATAGAAGATCACCTTCTTCCCATCTTCCTGGTCGGTGATCGTATGGATCTCCCCGTACATCATGTAGTCCGCGCCCATCTCCTGTCCGATGCGCTTCACAGTCTCCGCGCTGGCGTTCTCCCATTGATCGGCCCGCTCGAAACGCAGATCCTTGCGCTCCTCGGCCGAGGCCACGACCATGGCGCGTCCCGAGTTGATCAGGGCCCGCTCGATGTCGGCCATGAAGGTGCCCAGGGCGATATGCTCCGTGCTCAAATTGCGCACCGCTCCCACGATGACGATCGGCAACTCCCCAGTATGCTGCTGCATGTGCCGGGTGGCCCACGGATGTTCCACCGACTCGGCAATGATGGCCTCGGCCACCAGCCGGGAATCGGTGTCATTCCAGTACCCCGAAAGATCCACGATCGTGTCCGTGTCGATGCGGCTCACCTGCTTCTTGCCACAGCCGGATCCGACCCAGAGCAGGGCACACGCCAGCAGCAGCCAGGCCGGGCTCATCCGCCCGCGCAGAGGATTGAACCAGATCGCGCTCATATCAGCCTCCCATGTTCGCACCCAATGACGATGACCCGGCGGGCGCAGCGCTCGCACACGCATCGACCGCCTCACGTCCGATCGTAGTCGTTGCTGCCCGACCGGCCGGCCCACAGACGGTAGACGCCGGCCGCCTGCAAGTCAACTCGCTAGCCTGGCGTCATGCACAACCGCCGGGCGCTAGGCTGCGCTGGGAGCGCGCCACAAGTCACCGCCCGTTCCCGCGGCTTCCCTTGGCCACCGCCCATTCCAAGCGGACTGCTGGCCGCCGACGAAAGCGACCAAGCGCAAACTCGCTCTGGATGCGGGTTTTCGCTTGACATCTTTTCGTGGATTTCGTACAGTGCTGCATCAGTTGATGCGCCAGAGATCTGAGATCAAGATATAGATTCCAGTTTTTGTTAGGAGCCCGGTTCAGCATTGAACCAGACACCGAGTACCAGGCACGGGCTAGGACATAGGAGCGAATCCAGATCTTAGCGGCGGGAGTGTTGAGGTCCTTCATGGAAGGAGGAGCGATGACCCGCGTCAGTGTGATCGTGCCTACGTACAATCGAAAAGACGCTGTCAGCGAAACGATTCAGACGGTATTCCAACAGTCCTTTCGAGATTTCGAACTCATCGTTGCCGACGATGGCTCGAACGACGGCACCGCCATGCACCTGTTTGAGCTTCTGCAGGCGCAGCCGGAAGCCATCGAGATCCTCTCGCGCATGAGTCCGAATTCCATCAAACCTTTCAGTCACGCCTTCTGCAGCAACGGCCTGACGATCCAGTACCATTACGGGATCAACCGTGGTCTGAGCACGGCGCGCAACCGGGCCATCCGCGCTGCACGGGGCGAGTACATCTGCTTCCTCGAACCGGATGATGCCTGGCAGAGCGAGCATCTGGCGACCCAGATGGCGTTCTTCGACAAGCATCCTGAGGCTCGGGTGACACGCGTATCGGAGCTGTGGATCAAGGATGGAAGACCGCGCCCCCTGAAAGATCTCGGAGTCACGGCCGACCTGATCTTCGAGCTCAGCCTGGGGTGCGCCCCCATCTCGGTCTCGGCCGCGACGTTTCACCGCGCCTGTTTTGCCGAGTGCGGCATGTTCGACGAGAA
Organism: uncultured bacterium; assembly: GCA_964417675.1. Lineage (GTDB taxonomy): Bacteria > Eisenbacteria > RBG-16-71-46 > CAIMUX01 > WJJG01 > CAYQJL01. The sequence continues at coordinate 3,506 of CAYQJL010000170.1, forward strand.
CCTGCCCTCGTGCGAGGAGTATGACTTCTGGCTGAGAGTCTCCTCGCGCTATCCGGTGTATCATGTCCGCGGACCCAGCCTCTCGCGGCGCACCAACAAGGCCCCTGTGTCGGCGGCGCGTACCTGGAGTCGGGATCGCTTCCGGGTCTACGCGCTCGAGAAGGCGTTTCAGAGTGGACATCTCTCGGCCGAGCAACGATTCCTGGTGGCCGAGCAGATCGTGCACAAGTGCGAACGCCTCGTGGAAGGATTCCGCCGGCAGAAGAGCGAGGAACGATCCAATTTCTACGAGCGCAAGCGCAAGCGTTTCGCGCTCGAGGTCCGCAAGTTGAAGGCCTCCCGGATCGCCGCGGCGCAGGCCAACGCCTCGTAGTCGCTGCGCGTCGGCCGTCCGGGGACCGAACATACGGCCTGGAGGTCAAGCCAACGGCCCGGAGAGCGTTCGCTCTCCGGGCCGTTGGGCAACTCATCCTCTCGTCCGGCGGCTGCGCCAGCGCATCTCACGAACCGCATGCCCTGGCCCGCGGACCGCCCGGGGCCGCCGTCCCTAGCGAACCGCCGAGATGATCCCTTTGGAGATGATCAGCCGCTGGATCTGGCTGGTTCCCTCGTAGATCTGGAAGATCTTGGCATCCCGCATCAGCTTCTCGACGGGATACTCCTTGTTGAAGCCATAGCCGCCAAACACCTGGACGGCATCCACGCACACCCGCATCGACGTATCGGCCGCGAAGGCCTTGGCGCACGCCGCTTCATAGCTGTTCTTCTTGCCCTGATCATACTTGTCCGCCGCCCGCCACACAAGGAGACGGGCCGCATCGAGATCCTTGGCCATGTCCGCGATCATGAAGGCAACCGCCTGGTGCCGGTGAAGGGCGACGCCGAACGCATGCCGTTCCTTGGCGTAGCGGATCGCATGTTCCATGGCGGCCCGTCCGACCCCCACGGCACCCGCGGCCACGGGTGGTCGCGTGTGGTCGAAGGCGGTCATCGCCAGCATCCAACCCTTCCCCTCATCGCCAATGCGATTGGCCTCGGGCACGACCACATCCTCGAAGGTGATCGAACGAGTATCCGAGGCCCGCTGGCCCATGTTGTCTTCCTTCTTGCCGATCGTAATCCCCTCGAGGCCGGCCGGCACCACGAAGGCGCTCATCCCGCGGATGCCGGCCTCTTTCCTGGTGTAGGCCAGCACGAAGAACCAATCCGCCACCCCGGCCCCACTGATCCACATCTTCTGGCCATTGATGACGTAGTCGCCGCCTTTCTTGACGGCCGTGGTGGTGATGCCCTGCACGTCGCTGCCGGCGCCTGGCTCGGTGACCCCGTAGGCCGCAAACTGGAGCTGCTGGGTCATCGGTTCAATCCACGCCTTCTTCTGCTCGTCCGTCGCTCCTACGAGCACGGGGGCCGTGGCCAGGGTATTGACCATCATGGCCGTACTGATCCCGCTGCAGGCCGCCGCCAGCTCCTCGGCGATGATGCACTCGGCCAGGCAGCTCATGCCGGCCCCGCCGTACTCCTCCGGGATGCTGGGATTGAGCAGGCCAATGTCGAACGCCTTCTGGCAAATCTCGCGGGGAAACTCACCCGTGGCGTCGTGATGGGCTGCTTGCGGTGCGATCTCGTTCTGGGCGAAATCCCTGGCCAGATCGCGGATCATGGATAGCTCTTCGGTGAGATCGAAGCCGATCATCGTGCCCTCCTCTTGCTGGCACAGAATTCAACGCGCTCCTCCCTGAGACGGCCACGCGAGACTCACGAAGCCGTCCTGGCGCTTCCTACGCGGGTAGCTTCACCCCTATGTGGTGGAGATTGCGGGATTATAGCCGGCCCGCTCGCCGATTCTCAAGGGAATAGCCCGCCGTCCGGCCGATTCAGATGCACAGCGCACGAGCCGATCTAGGAAGGGAGTATGGCGCCTCGGTCAGAGCCTCCGGCGAGGGAAGCACGCAGATGAAGGTCCGCAAGCCACGCAAGCCCTACTTGAGCAGCAGGGAGCCTTCCCCGTCCACGCCCATGGCATGGCGATCGGCCCAGGGCGTCATCCTGATCCTGGCCGCCTTGCTGGTGCTGCTGGTTGCCGTCCTGGTGGCGATTCCCGAGATGCGGCGGCGAACCCAACTGCCCCTGCCCTTCCGACCGACAGCCGCTCAAATGGCAGAGATCGAGGCGCTGGAGCACAGGGCCCGATCCCGCGGGTATCGCTGGCGCCCGGGCGTGACCGGCATCTCGCACCTCACTGCGCAGGAGTTCCAGGGCCTCCTGGGAGCCCGCCCGACACCCCGGGAAGAGCAGGAGTTCCTGGATGCCATGGAAGGCATCGCTTCCACCGGACCGCTCCTCCCCTTCGGAGAGGGTGAAGGGGGCGGCGAAGCCGGCCTGCCCGAGCGCTGGGATTGGCGCACGGTCGTATCCCTGCCTGCCGCTCGCGATCAGAGCACATGCGGCAGCTGCTGGGCCTTCGCGGCCGTCGGGGCTCTTGAGGGCATCCTGACGGGGTACGATGAACTCGTCGATGTCAGCGAACAGCACACGATCAATTGCAACATCGACAATTACGGTTGCGATGGCGGCTGGATGACGGCCGCCTACCGGCTCTGGCATGACCAGGGCGCCTTCCGGGAAGCGGAGTTTCCCTATCGCAACCGCGACAACCTGGATTGCGCTACGGGTACCGCTGAGCCGATCCTGCGCATCGATGGCTGGACGGCGGTCACCCCCACCCGTGAGATTCTGAAACAGGCGATCCTGGTCTCTCCGGTGGCCAGCGCGATGTGCGTCTACCCCGATTTCCAGCATTACACCGCTGGCGTCTACGAGCACGACGGCACCGATCTGATCAATCACGCCGTGGTCCTGGTCGGCTGGGACGATGATCTGGGGGCCTGGATCCTGAGAAACAGCTGGGGCATGGGGTGGGGTGAGGATGGCTACGCCTACGTGGCCTATGACAACTGCCGTTTGGGCAGCTACACCCACCAGATGAAGGTGCCGGTGGCCCGTCCCGTCGGTGTGTTCCATGAACCCGTGACCGATACCCTCGCGACCGGGCTGGCGCTCGCGCTCACGGCGCGGGTGAGTTCCTTGAACGGACCTCTGGACCTGGCGGCCACGCGGCTGTTCGTCGACCGGGGACAGGGATTCGAGGCCTACCCGCTGGAGCGTCTCCAGGCAACCGCGCGCAGCGCCGCCTACCGCGGTGAGCTGCCGGTGCTGTGGGCCGGGGACCGGATCGCCTACTTCTGGGAAGCGGCCGATGCCGCAGGCGCGGCCGTCACCCTGCCGCCGGCCGGTCCGGCCGGACCCTATACGTTCCACATCTTGAGAGCCGTAGAGCCCTCGGCATTCGAAGAGCCGCAGGCCTGGCAGGCGGGCGCCCCGCTGGATGATGCCACCCACGGTCAGTGGGAATGGGCCATTCCCGAGCTCTCGGTGGCCTATGCCGGGCGCATCGCCCAGCCCGCCGGAGGCCGCGCCGCGGCCGACGCCCACTGCTTCGTCACCGGCGCCGCCGCCGGGGATCAACCGAATCAGAACGATGTCGACGGAGGCGCCACAACCCTCCTGAGTCCGACCGTGGACGCGGCCGGCCTCGAGGACCTCCGGTTGCGTTTCTGGCTGTGGTTCACGAACTACCTCGGCCAGTACCCCTGGCAGGATGCCTTCACCGTCCGGGGCTCGAACGACGGCGGGCAGACCTGGGTGGATCTCTACCGCACCCGGATCGGCCACAGCGCCTGGGAACAGATCACCCTCGCGGTCCACGACTACCTGAGCCTCACCGACCGGATGCGCTTCTGCTTCGTGGCCGCCGACTCGCTGGAGGACTCCCTGGTCGAGGCGGCGATCGACGCCGTCGAGCTGCTCACGGCCAGTCCCCCGCCGGCGGCCGTCGAGGACGACCCGGCGGCCGGCCCGGGCGAGCGACCTGCGGATCCCGCCGGCCAGCGCGTCCACCTGAGCGCCACGCCGAACCCGTTTCGTCGCGAAACACAGCTGCGCCTCACTCTGCCGCGGCCGGTGGAGGTCCATGTGGCCCTCTACGACGCGGGTGGACGTCTCGTGCGCACTCTGTGGCGCGGCGAGCTGGGCGCGGGCGAGCATCCCTTGGCCTGGGACGGACGCACCCGGGACGGCAGCCTCGCGCCGGCCGGCCGCTACTGGGTGCGGGCGGAGGTCGCCGGGCGGCTCCACACGCGCTCCCTGACGCTCTTGCGCTGATCTCTCCGGTATCAGGGAAGGCTTCCCACTGGATTAGCTTTTTTCGCGCGCACTCTGGATCCATTCCGTAGTATCCTGCTCGGTTCTCACCATCAGCGTACGGGTTCTTCGCAATCATAGGAGGCCATGGGGCATGAAGTTCAACGCTGGCCAGTTCAGGCACGATCCGCGGATCCCCTTCAGCGTGCAGGTCATCGACAATCCCACGCAGAATGAGCTGCGGGCGCTGTCGCTCTATCATGCCCCCCATGTCTACAAATCGGCGACCGGCAACCTGAATCGCATCACGCGTTGCAAGGCCCGGATGGCTCACTCGACCTACCTGATCGCCCCCATCCACGAGCAGGGATTCTACTCCAGCAAGGTCATTCGCGGGGAACGCGCCGAGCGGCTGATTCAGCATCAGCGCGAGTACATCGAGCGGGCCGGCGTCTTGATTCGCATCGACGGCTATCTCGGCAATTCCGCTGAGGCGCCGGCCGCCCAGTGGCTCTTCACGCCGGATGGCGCCAACATCGCGGGCATGCAGCAGATCCTGGCCTTCCCGCGCACGGCGCTGGAGACGCCCGCGCAGCTCGCCGAACCGTTCGCGCCCCAGTTCCGGCTGATCATGACGCCGGGATGCCTCTCGCCCGAGACGCCCGGCCAGGTGGCGGTCATCGTCGATCTGGAGAACTGGACCACCTACGTCATGGGATCCGACTACTTCGGAGAGAGCAAGAAGGGCATGTTGCGCATGCTCAACGAATACGTCTACCAGCTCGGCGGCCTGGTCCTGCATGCCGGGGCCAAGGCCGTCACGGTCGGCGGGCAGCGCGTCATGATGGCCGTCATGGGGCTCAGCGGCACCGGCAAGACCACCACCACCTTCAGCCACCAGGGCGAGAAGACCGAACCGCTGCAGGACGACATGGTCAGCCTGTGGCCGAACGGGCGCTGTACGGTCACCGAGAACGGCTGCTTCGCCAAGACGGCCGGCCTGACCGAGAAGAGCGAGCCGGTCATCTATCGTGGCACGCTCTCGCCGGACGCCTGGGTCGAGAACGGCTACATGGATGAGGCCGGTGAGTATGATTTCGACAAGGGCATGCTCTCGCCAGCCGAGGTGCACTACTGGCGCGTGGCCCTGCTGCACACCGGAGCGCCGCTGAAGAACCTGGATGCCTATGTCGCGGGCGAGGTGAAGATCGAGGATGTGCTCGATGACCACGGAGTGCCCAACGATGGGTGGGACTTCGTGGCCTGGACACAGAATGGCAGGTCGATCATTCCCATGTCGGCCATCGAAAATGCCGCCTCCCTCGAGAGCATCCCACCCATCCAGTCTCTGGGCATCCTGAACCGGGACGAGGGATTCGACGCCGCCACGCCGGGAGTGGTGCGGTTCGTCACCCCGGAACAGGCTGCCGCCTACTTCATGCTCGGCGAAACCACCAAGACCTCGGCGGCCGGCAAGGAGCGCGGCAAGACCCGCTCGCCCTTCACCCAGCCGTTCTTCCCACGGGCCCCATACCTGCAAGCCAGACGCTTCGAGCAGCTGGCGGCTCAGATGCCAGACCTGCAGTTGTGGCTGATGAACACCGGGTATGTCGGCGGCGATCAACGCGACGTGGAGGCAGGATCTGCCCACAAGGTGAAGATCCGCCACTCCTCCGCCATGCTGGAGGGCCTGCTGGGTCAAACGATCGTCTGGAAACCGGACCCGGACTTCGGCTATGAGATCGTGGATGTCGCGGCGCCGGAGAATGCCGGCCTGTTGGCCAAGGTCCCCGACGAGATCCTCAATCCCCTGCTCTTCTTCGCGCGCCGCGGGAGGATGGAGCTCTACCGGCAATGGGTCGAGCGCATCAAGGAAGCGCGTCGTGAGTATCTCCTGCGCATGGGGGTCGAGGAAGAGATCCTCAGACAGGTGCACCACTTTGGCCGTCTGTGAGGACATCGTCCATCCCATAGAGGCCCGGCTTCTGATCCACGATGAAGCGGCAAGCCGCCAGGGCCCCGGACGCAAACGCACCGCGATGATCGGCCTGATGGCGCAGGCAGAGACGCTCGCCCGCTCCGGCGAAGATGATCTCATGCTCCCCGACGACATCGCCGCCCCGCAAGGCATGGATGCCGAGCTCTCGCTCGGGGCGTGCTCCCAGGGATCCGACACGGCCGTGGACCAGGCTCAATCCCTCGCGTTGCTTCCGGATGGCCTCGGCCAGCATGGCGGCCGTCCCGCTCGGGGCGTCGATCTTGCGGCGGTGGTGCATCTCGATCAGCTCGATGTCGTAGCCCGGCAGCATCCGGGTGGCCTGCCTGAGCAGCGCGCCTAGAACCGTCACACCCCAGGACATGTTGCTGGCATGCAGAATCGGGATCGTCGCGGCGGCCGACCGCAGCGCGGCCCAGTGCGCATCGTCGAATCCGGTCGTTCCACTCACCAGCGGCAGGCCGAGCCGGGCCGCCGCGGCGGCCACCGCCGGGATGGCCGCCGCGCTGGTGAACTCCAGGATGACATCGGCCAGATCCCTCGCGGGCGGCAGGTGATCGGAAATCGTGCAGGCCAGGTAGCTGCGGCCCACCCGCGGATGCCCGGGCGCTTCGGCGGCCCAGGAGACGGTACAGTCATCCCGCGCCCCCACCGCCTGCGCGAGCGCCGCCCCCATCCGGCCGGCACAGCCCACCACCGCGATCCGAAGCTGATCGGCTCTCTTCATCATCCAATCCCCCCGCGCGATCCGGACGAGTCCACCGCCGCAGCTGGAGCGCTCGACGCCCCGCGGGCCACCGAGTACTCGGCCAGGACCCGTTCGAGCTCTTCGCGGCGCTCCGGTTGCATGCTCACCAGCGGCAGGCGCGGCCGCCCCACCTCGAATCCAAGCAGGTTGAGCGCCTCCTTCACCGGCACCGGATTGGTTTCCAGGAACAGGGCCCGGCAAAGCGGAAGCAGCCGGTAATGCCAGCGTCGGGCCTGCGCGAGATCACCGCTGCGCAGCGCCGCGATCATGGCCAGCACATCCTTGGGCACGATGTTGCCCAGAACCGAAATCGTTCCGCTGGCTCCGATCGCCATCAGGGGGAAGTTGAGGGCATCCTCGCCGGAGAGGACCTGCAGCTGCCGGCCGCAGCCGTGAAGGATCCAGGAGGCCTGTTCCACACTCCCACTGGCCTCCTTGATGGCCACCAAGCGGGCCTCGCCCGCCAGCTGCATCACCGTCTCCGGCAACAGATTCACACCGGTCCGGCCGGGCACGTTGTAAAGGGTCACCGGAACCGGGCTCTCGGCCGCCACCCGGCGGAAATGGGCCAGCAGGCCGGCCTGGGTGGGCTTGTTGTAGTACGGCGTGATCACGAGGGCGCCATCGATGCCCGTATCCGCGAGGCGCTTGAGGTTGGCCACCGTCCCGGCCGTGGAATTGGTTCCGGCCCCGGCGATGACCTTCACGCGCCCACGCGCCTGTTCGACCACGACCTGAACCGCCCGCAGATGCTCCTGTGCGGTCAGGGCGGGGGTCTCTCCCGTTGTGCCGCAGGGAACGAGCCCGTCGGTGCCGGCCTCGACGTGGAATTCGACCAGTTCCCGCAGCTTCTCCTCGTGGAGACGCTCTTTGTCGTCAAATGGCGTAACCAAAGCAACATACAATCCAGAAACCATGCGACCCCCCATCCCGAGCGTCCCGCGACGCCTCCGGCGGCACCGACATCCCGGACCGGTTCGGCGAGAGCTTCCCAACCGGCTCCCACGAGAGCCCCCCGACCGGCTCCCACGAGAGCTTCCCAACCGGCTCCCACGAGAGCCCTCCGACCGGCTCCCACGATAGCCCCCCGAGTGGCCGCCCGACAACTCAGAACTCCGGCGCCGGGAAGGCGCACCCCGCGAAGCGGCACTCGCATCCGCAGGAGAGGGATCCCCTGGATGTCGACAAATGTGACACTTTTTCCCCGCCGCCTGATATACTTTCCGTAACGTAACTTATCAAGTGGGGTCTACAAGTGTACGCCCCACAGGCATGGCCCAAGGAAGGGTTGTGGGCCGGCTGTGTTCATCCTCACGCGATGAATGCGGCCCGATGAGCCTGAGCAACCACATACGCAGCGAAAGGCGGTACAGCATGCGGAGGATTCTCTCTCTGTCCTGGCTATCCCTTTGTGCCATCGCCCTCCTGGGGGGGAGTCTCGTCTCCGCCCAGGCGGCGATTCTGCAGGAAGGGCTGGCGGTCCACCTGGAGGAGCTCCAAGATGACGATCTCGTATCCGTGATCCTCATCATGGAGCATCAGGCCCCGATCGCCGAACTGAATCAGATGCTCAAGCAGGAGCGCGCTTCGTTGACACAACGCCACACAGAGGTCGTCAACGCTCTGCGCGAGGCCAGTTCGTCGCAGTCGGCGCTGCTCGAGGAACTCGAGGCGCGCAAGGCGGCCGGCGCGGTGACCGGCTATACGAGCTACTGGATTTCGAATCTGGTCGTGGCCCAGATCACCAAGGCCTATCTCTATGAGCTGACCGCGCGCTCGGACATCGCGTTCATCGAGCTCAACTTCTCCCCCGAGTTGATCGAACCGATCATCTCGCCCTCGCTCGAGGACCATGGCGGTCGCGGCATCGGCGTGACCCCCGGCCTGCGCGCCATCAACGCCGACCGCGTGTGGTATGAGCTGGGCATCACCGGCGACGGCGTGCTGGTGGCCAACTGCGACACGGGCGTCGACGGCAACCATCCGGCGCTGGCCAGCCGCTGGCGGGGCGCCCATGGCCATCCGGCCAGTGAGTGCTGGCTCACCCTGATCGGCGGGAATCCGAACTTCCCCACCGATGGAAACGGCCACGGCACCCACGTGATGGGTACCATCACGGGCCTCGGGGCCGCCACCCAAGATACGATCGGCGTGGCGTGGGACGCCCTCTGGATCGCCACCGATCCGATCAACCAGGGCGTGAGCTCCGAGTTCGACAACGACATCATCCTGGCCTACCAGTGGTTCGCGGATCCCGATGGGAATCCGCAGACCCACGATGATGTCCCCGATGTCGTTCAGAACAGCTGGCGCATCAACGAGAACTTCCCGGGAGGCTACACCGATTGCGACTCGCGCTGGTGGGCGGTCATCGACAACTGTGAGGCCGCCGGTGTCGTCACCACCTGGTCGGCCGGCAACGAAGGTCCCGGCTCACAGACGATCGGCTCGCCGGCCGATCGCGCCACCACGCTGACCAACGCCTTCTCCGTTGGCGCCATCGACGGCAATGGCAGCTATCCGTATCCGATCGCGAGCTTCTCGAGCCGCGGTCCCACCGGCTGCAACGTTGCGCCCGACCACAAGATCAAGCCCGAGATCTGCGCTCCGGGCGTGAGCGTCTACTCCTCGGTCCCCGGTGGAGGCTACAACGGCGGCTACAGCGGCACCTCGATGGCCGGCCCGCATGTGGCCGGCGTGGTGGCGCTCATGCGCCAGGCCAATCCGAACGCCGATGTCGATCTCATCAAGGAAGTCATCATGCAGACCGCGGTCGATCACGGCACGGCCGGTGAGGACAATACCTTTGGATGGGGCGTCATCGACGCCTATGAGGCCGTACTGGCCGTGATGACCGGATTCGGCGCGCTGGAGGGTTCGGTGACCAACGCTTCCGACGGCCACTCGCCCATCGAGGGGGTGACGATCGAGGTGGTGGAAGTCGATCGCACCACGCTGACCGCCGAGGACGGCTCCTACGCCATGCTGGTCCAGCCGGATACCTACACGGTCACGGCCAGCCACCCGAGCTTCGAGACGGTCACGGCCTACGGCGTCGTGGTGGAACCGGATGTGGTCACGATTCAGGATTTCGCGCTGGTGGACATCGCCGGCCCGGCTTTCGCGGACGTCTCCGAGCTGCGCTCCACCGATGACACCACCGGTCCCTACAGCGTGGAGGCCACCGTCACCGACTTCTCGACGCTCGCCGAGGTCGCACTCTTCTACCGCGTCAATGGCGCTCCCTGGATCGAGTTGACCATGACCCCCGGCGCGGGAGACCTGTTCACGGCCGATATCCCGGGCCAGTCCTACGTCTCGCACATCGAGTACTACCTGATGGCGAGCGATGTGGCCAGCAACGTCGCCACCGCGCCCGAGAACGCTCCCACCAACGTCTATGACTTCTACGTCGCGCCGCGCAGCGAACTGCTGGCCGAGGATGTGGAAGCCGGTTCGGACTGGACCCATGGCGTTGTCGATCCGGGCTTCAGCGACCAGTGGCATGTCAGCGGCACCCGCAATCACACCCCCGGCGGCGCCAGCAGCTGGAAGTGCGGGGATGCCGGCTCGGGCGAGTACGCCAACCTGCTCGACGCCGGCCTGGTCACGGAGAGCTTCGACCTCGGGATCGACTCCGAACTGACGTTCTGGCAGTGGATCGACGCCGAGACGAGCAGCGCCTATCCGGAGTACTGCTACGACGGCGGCCTGGTCGAGATCAGCATCGACGGCGGCCCCTTCGCGCAGATCTTCCCCATGGAGGGGTACACCTATCTGATCCGTGAAGGAAGCACTCCGGGGCCCTTCCCGGTCAACACCGAGGTCTTCTCGGGGAGTTTCGATTGGCATGCGGTCAGCTTCGATCTCTCGGCCTTCGAGGGTGAGGCGCAGATTCGCTTCCGCTTCGGCAGCGACGGCGCCGCCGCCGGCGAGGGCTGGTACATCGATGACGTGATGGTGGATGGCTTCCTGCTCGACTACAGCGCGATCGAGGCCTTCCCCGTGGCCGGCAACCGGCTCATGCTGCGGGCCGCCGATCCGAACCCGTTCGTGGGTTCGACGACGCTGCGCTACCAGCTGCCGCGGGATGCTGACGTTTCGTTGCAGATCTTCGATATGAACGGCCGCCTGATTCGCACGCTCTCCAGCGGGCTGCAGAACGCGGGCCGCTATGAGATTGAGTGGGACGGTCATGACTCGGCCTCGCAACCGGTCCCGACCGGCGTGTACTTCTCACGTCTGAAGGCCGGCGCTGAGGAAGCGGCGCGTAAGATCGTCGTGACCCGATAGCCATAGACCGCGCGGCGAGGAAACCTACCGGGATCCTCGGGGCACGAAGAAACGGGCGGGAGCCAACGATCTCCCGCCCGTTTCGCTTGTCGATCCCATACCGCCGGCCGGGATCCGCGGGGGCTTTAGGCCTAGGATTCCATGCTCTCCCGCACCAGGCTCACGATGTCCTTGATCTTGAGTGTCTCGTCGAGATTGCGCGCCTTGGTGCCATCGAGCAGCATCTGGTAGCAGAAGCTGCAACCAACCGCGATCGTGCCGGCACCGGCCGCCTGGGCTTCATCCACGCGGTGCGTGTAGGTCCGCCCCTCGCCTTGGTCGAGATCCATCCAGTAGTGACCGCCGCCGGCGCCACAACAGAAACTGCGCTCATGATGGCTGGCCATCTCGCGCAGCTCCAGGCCCGGAATGGTTCTGAGCAGTTCGCGCGGTGCCGCATAGATTCCCTGGTAGCGGCCCAGGTAACAGGGGTCATGGAAGGTGACCTTCTCCGGCACCGGCCGGGTGAGCTTGATGCGTCCCTCGCGAATCCATTGGGCCAGCAACTGGCTGTGATGGATCACGGGCAGCTCCGCGCCGAACTGCGGGTACTCGTTCTTGAACACATTGAAGCCATGCGGGCAGATCACGAGCAGGTGACGGAACCGGCGCGCTTGCAGTGCCGCTACGTTCGCCTTGGCCGTCATCTGGAACAGGTTCTCGTCACCCAGCACACGCGCCGGATCCCCGCAGCAGCCCTCCTCCTTGCCCAGATGCGCGCAGGACACGCCCGCCGCCCGCATGACGGCCACCATGTCCTCGGCGATCTGGTGCTTCTGCGGATCGAAGGTCGTGCAGCACCCGATCCAGAAGAGCACGTCGGTCTCCTGGCCCTCCTTCAGCACGGGAATCGCGAGCTTCTCGACCAGGTCCATCCGCTCGGCCTGCGACCCGAACGGGTTGCCCTGCGCCTCCATCGTCTTGAGGGCCTTGCCGGCATCGGCCGGCAAGCGGCCTTCCATCATGACCTCCGCGCGCCGCAGTTCGACGAAGAGATCCACGTGCTCGATCGCGGCCGGACAGACGCTCTGACACCCATGGCAGGTGCGGCAATGCCAGATGAACTCGGCGTCTTCGAACACGGTGCCGGCCTGCCCCAGGATCGCGCCACCGGCGATCTGGGCACCACCCGCGGGCCCGGCTCCGGTGCCCGGCGCCGTCTCGGCGGCGGGGTCCGACTCCGCCGGCAGGCTGCGGCCGGCGGCATAGGCCGAGTCGCAGATCCGCTTGATGTCCTCGATGAGCTTGTGCGGGCTGAGCGGCTGGCCGGCCGACCAGGCCGGACAGATCTCGTCACAGCGCCCGCAATGGATGCAGGCATCCAGATCCAGGCGCTGCTTCCAGGTCAGGTGCCCCCCTCGCGAAACGCCGATGCTGAACTCCTCATCCATGTCGTCGGAGGCGAACAGCTCCTCGATATCCACCCTGCGCAGCGATCCCCGGGGCTCGAGCTTGCGCAGAAACTGGTTGGTCGGAATGCTCAACATGTGGAAGAGCTTGGTGAAGGGCAGCAGGGCGATCATCGTGAAGGTTCCCAGCGCATGGATCCACCACACGCCGAAATGAACGGCTCGCCCGGCCGCGGGGCTCAATCCGGCCAGCCACATCGCGAACAGGTTGCCCACCGGCGTATAGGCCCGCCAAGGGTCTCCCTCCGGATGGTGGCTGATGCGGGCACCTTCGGCAATGAACCCGGTCAGTGCAAGGAAAGCCAGCAGGGCCAACACCCAGGTGTCCACCGCGCGGGTCTGCGGGAGGAACTTCGGCTTCGAAAGGTAGCGGCGCACGGCCGCCAGTCCCAGGCCGATCATCAGGAACGCGCCGGCCAGATCCGCAAGGAGCGAGACCGCCAGGTAGAACGGGCCATGGAAGATCCGGATCCCGAAGTCCATATCCACCATCACGATCAGGGTGGTGATGAAGAGCATGATGAAACTGTAGAAGATCATGGAGTGGAAGATGGCCGGCAGCATGCGTTCCCGGGTTTGATTCTGGAGGAAGGTCTCCCGAATCAGAATCCACAGGCGCGTGCCCCACGCTCTGGCCCGCTCGCCCTCCGGCTTGCCCAGCCGCCAGAAGCGGATCCGCCGGCGCAGGCCCACAGCGAAGATCACGAAGGCCACCACCATGAGCGCATACATCGCGATGTGCGATGACAGTCCCATGTTCCACATGATCTCGCGCTGCGGCACGGGCGCCGACCCGCTCCCGGCCATCCCACCGGAGACCGCGCTCGACGCGACGAACAGCATACCCCCCAGCTTGAACAGCATACTCGCTACCCCTTCCCTCGATGACTGTGAAGGCTTTGGTTCCAGGCCAGGCTTCGATCACCCCCCCATATTGGGGGAGGCCGCCTGAGACGGCATGCGGAAAAACAGTATGTCCCGGAGAGCTTACGGCAGAATGAAGAGTGATCCCTATTACAAGATCTAATGCGTTACATGACAATTCGTAGGCCGGCAGCGACCCGCCCCGTGCTCTGTGCGGCGGGGCGGCTTACGACCGGCGGGGCGGCTTACGGCCGGCGGGGCGGCCGGCGGCGACTTGCGGCCGGCGGCGTTCCGTCAGGCCACCGCCGGTCTGTTTTCGGTCTTCGACTCGGAGGCTGGCCCGCAGGGCATCTGCGCCGCAGCCGCGCCCAGGCAGTTCTGGTCAATCAGCCCGACCAGCTTGGCAAATTCCGGTTTCGAGATGTAGGCATCCGCCCCCACGCTGCGGCACTTCTCCGCCATCTGTTCGTTGATCAGTGAGGAGAACATGATCACCGGCATCTTCCTGAGGCCGAGCGTCTCCTTCACATGGCGGCACAGCGCCAGACCGTCCATGCAGGGCATCTCGATGTCGCTGATCAGAACCGCGTTCAGCTCGGACCCGTCGCTCGCGGCCTGCGACGCCTTCATCGCGGCGATCGCCTCATAGGCCTCCCGGCCATTCCCGTACGAACGCACGTCCGAATAGCCGCCCTGGGACAGCACCTCCATGAGCATCGTGCGAATCACCGAGGAGTCCTCGGCCAGCACCACATGCACGTTGGGCCGCAGGTGCGCCTGCTCATGGTCGGTGGCCTCCACCAGCGCCATCATCTCCTCGCGAAACGACTGCGGGAAGATCTCGGCCATGATCCGCTCCATGTCGACGATCAGAATCTCACGCTCATCGATATGGAAGGAGCCGGTGAAGGGCGCATTGCTCTTGGCGATCAAAGACGCCAGCGGATAGACATCCTCCCACGACACGCGATGGATCCGGCGGACACCGTCGGCGACGAATCCGGTCGCGAACTTGTTGAATTCCTGCACCAGGATGACCTTCGTGTGAACAGCCTCGCTGTCCGACTCGCCGCCTTGCTCTCCGGGCGCCGCCAGCGCATTGCCCATCTCGCTGCGCAGGTCGATCAGCGGCAGCGTGCGGCCGCGGAAGAGCAGCATGCCCGCCATCGCTCGATGCGCCATGGGCAGCTTGGTCACGCGCGAGGGATCGAACTGCTCGATGGCCTGGATCTTGGCAACATTCACGCCGAATCCCTGATCTCCCAGCAGGAACTCCAGCAGTTCGACTTCATTGGTGCCACTCTGTAGAAGGATTCCCTGATCACGTTCGGCAACGGTACGATCCTTGCTCATGGGTCCACACTCCTCTCGCATGCAGTGGACACGAATCCCACAGCCACCGCGTACGCAGTGTGGCCGTCGGTGGACCTATCGGCTTGCAGGAGAAGGATTGTGACCGCTTTCTGCATGGGGGCCTCCGGGTCCGGCTCCCACAACGCCGGCGGTGCGGCCGAGACCGTGAGGTCGTCATGCAGGCGCCCGGCATGCGGGCGGCTAGAAGGCCGGCGCGGCGTACAGGATGATTTCGAGCTGCGCGGCCTCCTCGTCGCCTTCGTCGCCCCCCCCGCTCCCGGGCCTGAGGCTGCGGGCGGCATCCCGGTAGCCGCGGAGGAGGACGAACTGCCCATTGGGCATCATGAGAAGACGGTCCCGCTCGGCATCCCCCGGGCACCGCAACGCCACCTGCTTCTGGAAGTGGCCGTCGGCGTCAAAGAGATCCAGGGTGGCGAAGACCCCATCGGGCTCTGCCCGGCCGCTGTGCCCATGGGCAACCCACAGACGGTGCTGACAGTCCACGAAGAGCTGTGTGATGCAGGGAGCATACTCCTCGGCCTGGACCGCAACGTCCAGCCGCCGGCCGTTGGCCACCATCACGATGCCCTCGCCCACGCGCTCCTTCTCCTCGCGAGTGCGCCTTCTCGGCTGGTACTCCCGCGTGACGACCTTGAGCAAATGGCCGTCGGCGTCATAGATCTCCACAGCGTACTGATCACGCCGGGTCGCCGCATGGATTCGCCCGTCCGGCCCCAGGGCCCACCCGTTCTGGTTGTCGAAGAAGTAGTTGTCCCTTTCGACATACGTGGGCGCGCTGAAATCCGGTGCGCTGCTCCGCTCGAAGATCTTCGCGCGTGGCGTCCCATCGGGATGATAGGTGCCCAGGAAACTGATTCGCAGGAACCTCTCCCCATCGCGCTGCATCGTGGCCCCCTGCAGCACGAGCACACCATTGCGGCACTGCCCGCCGCGTAGCGAGTTGAATCCCCCCGTCCGGGCGGCGAAGTCTCCCGGCACGAGCGTCCCCATCGACACCCCGGCACCGTCGAGCTTCTCGATCTGTCCCGGGAACCCCTGGATCATGCCGATCAAGCCATCAGGCAGGAGAACCAGGCCCGTGGGCTGGGTAACCTCGCCCGGTCCGGCCCCCAGCCCTCCCAGCGAACGCAGATACTCCCCGGCCGGCGAGAAGACGTGAACCTCCGCCAACTGGCGGTCGAACAAGTAGACGGTCCCATCCGCATCCAGCGTCACCTCGGTCACCACGCCCATCAGGGGCGTCTGGCCGTCGGCCCCCGTCCGCCACAACTCGACAAGCGGGCATTCGACCCGTCCGCCCGGCGGCGGCGCGGCATTGCGCACGTGAGGCACCCCCGCGACCATCTTCACCTCGCCGGCCCGCGCGGCGGGCGGCCCGGGCGCAACCAGTGCCAGGACCAGGAGCATGCCGGCGCACACGGCCCGGCGTCCGGCCGCAGGCGCCCACCGCCGGGCGGGTTCCCCTCGTATGGCCCTGGGGGCCCGTTCCATTGCGCGCACCGAATCTCCTCCCCATGATGGCGTGCCCCGGCTCCCGCACGAACACCCCGAGGCAGACCGACCGACGCGGGCCACCCCTTGGACGGGCATGCCCTGCCCTTCGTTCAACTGCCTTCCCGTGACGGGCAATCGTCCCCGCACCTCACCGCTCCGGCGGCGGTGGCCCCGGGTGGCTCATGGCCCGCTGCTGTCCACCGGCGGTCCGGATTCTCAGCGGACAGACCGGCCGCCGGGTGCGAAGAGCAGAGCGGTCAGATCGTCCGGCTTCGAAGGAAACCCCTCATGCGGCCCTTCCATGCGGCTGCGGCCCCGCGCAATCAGGGCGTTCAGGGCGCGGCGCACCGGCCCACGGCGGCTCGTTTCGATGATCTCATCCAGCGTGAGATTGTCGAACAGGCCATCACTGCCCAGCAGCAGCCGATCGTGACGGGCCAGGTCGATCCACGGGCCGATCTCAATGCGCATGTCACGCGCCCCGACCGCGTTGGAAATCAGATGTCGCTCCTCGTGTTCGAGAGCCTCCTCCTCGCCGATCCAGCCCGCCTCGAGGGCAAACCCCACCGGAGAGTGCGCGATGGTCTGGTACTTGAGCTTGCCGCGCTGGCCGAAGAGCAGCGCCGTGCAATCTCCGACGTGGATGGTTCGCATCCGATGGCGCTCGATCACCGCGATGGCAGCCACCGCGGCTGCATCCCGGTACTCATCCAGAAGCCGCCGATTGCTGTTCTCCAGCGCATCCAGAATCCGGCCGCGGATCGATTCGGGAGGATGAGGCTCGGCCGCCGGCGTGGCCAGGCGGGCATGCAGTTCGACGAGCAGAATGCGGGCCGCCTCGGCCGCATCGGCAGACCCGCCCACGCCGTCCACGGCCACCAGAACCAACCCGTCGGGCACAGGAAAGACGGCCAGGGCATCTTCATTGGGTGTCGCTCGGCCGGGCCGGGAACAGGTGGCCGCCGCCAGGCGACCGTGCGGCGTCGACCAGGACAGCACCGTGGGCGTCTCCTGCGCGAACGCCAGAAAGGGTCCATCCAACTCAGCCTCAGGCTGCATGCCGCTCATCGCTTCTCCAGCCCCCTCCCGCACCAGGGGCAGTAACTCCAGAAGGAACGTAGCACCCCCCAGCCACAGGACGGGCAGCGCTCGGAATGCTCCTCGATCGGCCATCGCTTTCGAATCGCTCGGTTGCACCAGGGACAGTAGCGCATCCACGGCATGATCTCCCGGCGGGGACAGCCCCGATTGGCGCAGCGGGCCGTGTAGCGGCGGTCCGTGTAGGAGCGCCCGCTGAGCGGGCCGATGCTCCCCCCGTAGCACCAGGGGCAGTATTTCCAGTCCAGCTTGACCCCCCGCCCACAGCGTGGGCAGCTGGCCGGGTAGGTCGTCTCGCCACGATGCTTGGCGCGCGAAGCCTTGCACCACGGGCAATGGCGCATGCTCTCGGCAACCGGACCTCCGCAATGCACGCAGCGATGCCGTGTCTCCAGAAGTCGGCCATACCGGCGTTGGAATTGTCGGCGCCGGATCTCCTGCCAATCCTGTTTCTGGCCATGTTTCTGCGCGCGCCGCCGCTGCAACGTGACATAGCGCAGCGCCTTGGGCCGGATCGTCAGGAAGCGGCGCAGCAGAAGATCGGCATCCGCGTAGCGCTTCTCGGGCCGTAGCGCCAGCGATCGCCGCATCAGATCGATCAGATCCGGATGCACCCGTCCGCGCAGGCGCTCAAAGCCTGCCGGAGGCCAGTCGAAGGGCCACTGCGGCAGATGCCCCGACAGCAGGCGATAGAGGAGCAAGCCCAGGGAGAACACATCGGAGCGGTAGGAGGGATGACCCAGGGCCTGTTCCGGAGACATGTATCCGATGGTGCCCGAACCGGAAGCTTCGGTATGGCGCAACGCCATGCGCGCGATCCCGAAATCGCTCAGGCGCAGCCGGCCGCCCGGAAAGAGGATGAAGTTCTCGGGCTTGATGTCACAGTGGATGATATGCTTGCGGTGCGCGTGGGCGACCGCCTCGATCGCCATCTGCGCAAGCTCGATCGCTGCGGCAAAGGCAATGCGGCCCTTGAGCCGATCCGCCAGGTTGCGCTCGCCGAGCGGCATCGCGATCACGAACAGGTCGCCGATGAAGCTGGCATTCTTGATCGGCAGCACATGTTCGTGATCCAGCCGGCTGGCCAGGCGCACCTCGCGCCGGAACTCCTCGAGGAACTCCTCGTTCAGCAAGTGCGGGTGGGGAATCTTGAGCGCCACCCGAACGCCTTCGATCATGTCATAGGCTCGGTAGACGGCCGCGTAGGGTCCCTCGGCCAGATGGCCCTCGATCCGGTATTTGTCGAGACGCTGCCGGTTGCGCAGCCTGTCCGATCTCTTCTCCACCACCTGTACTTCCCCTGCCACCCCCGCCGGGGCGAAGCGTCACGGCCCGGATGCGGATCGCGCGCCCGCCCAGGCCCAGGCCTCAGGCGCCCGGAAGCGGGCGCCTCACCGGATAGGGTTTCCCCGGATGCGGCGCCAAGTCAATTCGAATATCGTCGCCGCGCCGCGGGCTCGGGTTCCTTCCCAGGCATCTCTGGACAGCCGGCGCCGCAATCCGTAGGCTGGAGAAGTGTTGGATCGAGGACGCCGGTTTGGGAGGGTTCTATGAAGCTGCTCAAGAAGTTGTGCGAGGCCTTTGGCGGATCCGGGTATGAACAGGAAGTCGCGCAGATCGTTGCCGAGGAGATGAAGCCGCTGTGCGGGTCGGTCACAATCGATACCTTGGGCAATGTCATCGGGGTGAAACGGGCCAAGGGCAAGCGGACCGGCCGCCGCAAGATCATGGTCGCCGCGCATATGGACGAAATCGGCTTCCTGGTCTCGCATATCGATACTCATGGGTTTCTGCGACTGATCCCGGCCGGAGGATTCGATCCCCGCACCATGATGGCCCAGCGCGTGACCGTTCTGGGCAAGGGCGTCAAGAAGCTCACCGGCTTGCTCTGCCTGGCCGGCAAACCGATCCACGTACAGACCGCCGAGGAGCGCAAGAAGGAGCTGCGGGTCAGCGATTTCTATGTGGATCTGGGGTTGCCGGAGGACGAGGTCCGGGCGCGGGTCGAGATCGGCGATCGCGTCATCTGGGAACGCCCCTTCGCCCGGATCGGCCACTGTGTCAGCGGCAAGGCCCTCGACGACCGTGTCGGCGTCTATGTCATGATCGAAGCGCTGCGGCGCGTCACCCAGAACCGCCACGACATCTATGCGGTCGGTACGGTCCAGGAAGAGGTGGGACTGAGGGGGGCGTTTACCTCTGCCTACGCCGTGGACCCGGACATCGGCATCGCCCTGGATGTCACCCTGGCGGTCGATGTTCCCGAATGTGACCCGTCGAGTCAGATCACCCGGCTGGGCAAGGGCGTGGCGATCAAGATCATGGATTCGGCATCGATTTCCGACGCGCGGCTGGTCCGCGAACTCCGGGATCTGGCCGAGACGGAGCAGATCGCGCATCAACTGGAGATCATGCCGCGGGGCGGCACCGACACCGGCCCGATGCAGCGGGCCAAGAGCGGCGCCCGCACGGTGGGACTCTCGATTCCGTTGCGCTATGTTCATTCGGTTAACGAGACGGCGCACACTCATGACATCGAGGCGGCCGTGGATCTGCTGGCGGCCTACCTGAACCAGTAGAGGCGCGGGGGGCGGGCATGGAGTTGGCGTCCCCAACGGGATTTGAACCCGTGTTGCCGCCGTGAAAGGGCGGTGTCCTAGGCCAGGCTAGACGATGGGGACGCATAAGGAGGATTGATTCTCGCTCAGAGGAACCGCCTTCGTCAAGTGCCTTCGTCAGGGATGCGGCCGAAATCGATGCCTAGGAAGCGCTGCCCGGGTCCGGGGCGCTGCGCCCTCTCTGCAGATCGATGGCCCGGCGAATGCGCTCCAGATGGGCCGCCCAGAGCCGCGCTTCGCGGCCTTCCTCTCCCGGATCGTACAGCTTGGCGGGGCGCTTGATCTCATCGGGGAGGTACGATTCCTCCACCCACCGGCCGGCAACGTCATGCGGATAGCGATACGCCCGTCCGTACCCGAGTTCTTTCATCAACTTCGTGGGCGCATTGCGCAGGTGCATCGGCACAGGCAGGGATCCGCTCCTGGCCACGAGCGCCTGGGCCCGCTGGTAGGCCCCCTCGAGGCTGTTGCTCTTCGGTGCCAAGGCCATGTAGACCGTGGCCTGCGCCAATGCCAGCGCCCCCTCGGGCAATCCCAGAAAGTGAACGGCGTCTTTGGCCGACAGGGTCAGGTTGAGCGCCGCCGGATCCGCCAATCCGATATCTTCGCTGGCCATGCGCACCAGCCGGCGGGCAACGTACAGGGGGTCCTCGCCCCCCTCCAGCAGGCGCGCCAACCAGTAGAGCGCCGCATCCGGATCGCTTCCGCGGACACTCTTGTGAAGGGCCGAGACAAGATTGAAATGCTCCTCCCCGGCGCGGTCGCCACGCAGGGCAATGCGATCCTTGAGCTTGCGCAGCGTGGCCGGCGAGACCCGCCGGGCCCCGTCCTCACCCACCGGCGTGAGATGCGCCAGTGTCTCCAGGGAGTTGAAGAGCTGACGGGCATCGCCGTTGACCAGGCCCACCAATACGGCCAGGGCCTCCGGGTCCACACCAAGGCCGCTGGTTCCGAGGCCGCGCTCGGAATCCGTCAAGGCCCGCTCCGCCAAGATCCGTAGATGATCGGGCTGCAGCTGCTTCAGGGTGAAGACATGGCAACGGGACAGCAGGGCGCTGTTGACCTCGAAAGAGGGGTTTTCGGTTGTGGCGCCGATCAGGACGATCGCGCCGGTCTCGACATGCGGCAGGAAGGCGTCCTGCTGCGCCTTGTTGAAGCGATGCACCTCGTCGACAAACAGCAGCGTTCGCACGCCCTTGAGCCGGCGGATGGCGGCCGACTCCTCGGCCGTGCGCCGGACGTCCTTCACGCCCGCCAAAACCGCACTGAAGGAGACCGACCGGTACCCAGGCACCTGAGCGAGAATCCGCGCCACGGTGGTCTTGCCCGATCCCGGGGGGCCCCAGACGATCATGGAAGGGATTTCACCAGATTCGATCGCCCGGCGCAGCACCGCGCCCGCGCCGGTCAGGTGATCCTGCCCAACGACCTCATCGAGCGTTCGTGGACGCATCCGCTCCGCAAGGGGCGGTCGCGGGGCCTGCCGTCGGCCCGCGAAGAGGTCGGACGCGCCCGGTTGCGGATCATCTGGACCCATGATCTGACCCTTGTCCTCGGAATCCGGCCGGCGCCTCAGTCACCATAGCCCTGCGGATGGCGCTGCATCCACTCCCAGGCATCTTGTACGATCTGGTCGAGTTCCGGTTTCTGAGGCTTCCATCCAAGGAGTTGCCGGGCCCGCTCGGCGGACGCCACCAGCCGTGCGGGATCCCCCGCACGGCGCGGAGCATCGGCCGCCGGCACCGCCTTGCCGGTCACCCGCTCGATGGACTGCAGGACCTCCAGAACGGAGTATCCGGATCCGTTGCCGAGGTTGAAGGCGCGCAGCTCCGTCCGCTCCATCCGATCCATGGCTAGAATATGCGCCTCGGCCAAATCCTCGACATGAATATAATCACGAATGCAGGTCCCGTCCGGCGTCGGGTAGTCGCGCCCGAAGACCGCCAGCGGCCCGCGGGTGCCCGCCGCGGCGCCCAGCGCCAGCGGAATCAGGTGGGTTTCGGGATTGTGATCCTCTCCATGCCGGCGCGACGCCCCCGCCGCATTGAAGTAACGCAGCGCGATCGAGCGGATGCCATGGACCCGCTCATACCAGCCGAGGATGCGTTCACAGATCGCCTTGCTCTCGCCATACGGGTTGGTGGGTGCCACCGGCGCGGCCTCCGTGATCGGAACCTCCTCGGGCTCCCCGTAGGTGGCGGCCGTCGATGAGAAGATGAGCCGGGCAGCACCGCTCGCCACCATGGCCTCGAGCAGGCGAATCACACCGACAACATTGTTGCCGAAGTACTCCCCCGGATCCCTCATGGACTCACCCACCAGGCTCGAGGCCGAAAAGTGCATGACGCACTCCGCTTCGAAGCGCTTGAGCTGTGCCGCCACGCCAGCCTGCTCGCGCACATCCATTTCCACGAAGAACGCACCGTCGGGAACCCCACAGCGATGTCCGCGACTGAGGTTGTCCAGGACCAACACCTGGTGCCCCGCGATCAGCAACCTCTCGGCCGTGATGCTGCCAATGTACCCGGCACCTCCCGATACCACGACTCGCACGCCAACACCTCCTCAAACCGCACGCCCATCCATCCGCCGACCCGCCGTGGCGATTGTACGCAAGCTCATCGCAGAAGGGAAGCCCGGGGCGGGACCCGGGCCTCCCCTGATCGCTGCGGCGGGTCCCGCCCGGAACCCCCCTTAACACAACACGGTCCCCCTCACGATAAGAGGAACCGTGCAGCTCAGGGGCCAGGCGCTTTTTGATCCAGCCGATGAGCGACCTCAGGGAAGACGCGCCCAAGGCGGTCTTCCCCGAAGCCCCTTCGCCAGCTGATGACCCCCGTTGAAACCAGAACCCGCGCAAGGAAGCCCTGCCCGAGATCCCGCAATGGCTACTTCTTCTTGCGGCGGACAACCTTCTTCTTGGTCGTCTTCTTCTTGGTCACCTTCTTCTTGGCGACCTTCTTCTTGGCCACCTTCTTCTTGGCGACCTTCTTCTTGGCGACCTTCTTCTTGGCCACCTTCTTCTTGGCGACCTTCTTCTTGGCAACCTTCTTCTTCGCTACCTTCTTCTTGGTAGCCTTCTTCTTCGCCAATGGCATTGCGGCTTACCCCCCTTGTTTAGGGTCCACAAAACGACTCCGGGCTAGAGACCCTAGGCTCTGGCCCCCTTCTCCACGAGTTCCGCGGCCTTGCTGAGCAAGGCCTTCAAGTCAAAAGGCTTTTTCAGATAGAGGGCCGTTCCCAGATCCTGACTTCTCTTGAATGTCTCGTCGGTTCCATAGGCCGTCATGAGAACAATGCTCGTGGACGGCAACTCACCCAACCCCTCTAAGAGATCAAGCCCAGACTTGCCCGGAAGCCGATTGTCGAGAAGCAGAAGGTCGAATGACGCCTGGGTGTTCAGAACCTGCTCCGCTGCCTCAGCAGAGCCTGCTGAAGCCACCTCGAAGCCCGCATCGCGGAACGCCTGTGAGAGCGTCCTCACGAGAAGAGCTTCATCATCGACAATCAAGACCCTGCGCTTCACGGACAAACCTCCATGTGCGGGGTCATTGCACAAAGCATTCCACGGAAGCCATCGCGACGCCGCGATACTGTATCCTATTACTGGAGTAGAGGTTGTAGAACAGGTCGCGCTCGCCTGCCAGATCATCACATGACGCAACTGCAAGAATGTTAGACAGTTAAGCAATGAGATGGCGCGAACCGATTGAATATCCATAGCTTAGGGGAAGTGTCCAGAATGTTTGCATGCCAGAAAAGTTGGCACGCTACCGCGGGGAGGTGCGCGACTGGACGGTCCTGTCTTTCCTCTCGCCCTGGGGTGACAGCGACACCCCCGAGTCGGCGGCATCCGCCAAGTCCATCCGGCGCATCCGGTCGTGCAGCCCCTGGCGCGACAGTCCCAGCAGGCGCGCCGTCTGACTCCGATTGCCATCACACAACGCCCACACATGCCGGATGTATTCGTCGGTCAACTCGCGCAGTGTCGGAAGCTCGTTGTGCGCGGTCTGAACGGTCAGATGAAAGGCGCCAGTGCTGCGGTGCGGCGGTCCCGCGCCGGGGGTGCGTTCGCGGCTCGCCGGCCAGACCGAGGCACCATCCTCACCCGGGGGGGCGATCATCGCTGGCGGTAGGTGCCGCCGCTCGAGATCCGGCCCCTCCTCGAGCAATACGATTCGCTCAAGAAGGTTCTCCAGTTCGCGCACATTGCCGGGCCAGCGCCAGCGACGCAACAGGTGGGCGGCCTCCGGCGCGATCTGAACGAACTCCTTGCGGAACTTGCGGCTGAAGCGGCCCAAGAAGGCGTGTGCCAGGTTGAGGATGTCCTCCCCGCGATCACGCAGCGGGGGCATGTGAATCGCCACGACCTTGAGACGGTAGAACAGGTCGGCCCGGAAAGCCCCCTCGCGAATTCGCTCCTCCAGGTTCGCATTCGTGGCGGCCAACACCCGGATGTCCACCGAATAGTCCACATTGCCCCCTACGCGCCGGAACTTCTTGTTGTCGATGAAGCGCAACAGCTTGGCCTGGATCGCCAACGGCATGTCGCCCACCTCGTCGAGCAGCAAGGTGCCCCCGTCACATAGCTCCACCAGGCCTCGCTTCAGGTAGCTGGCATCGGTGTAGGCGCCCCGCTCGTGGCCGAACAGCTCATTCTCGAGAAGGTTCTCCTGAAACCCCGAGCAGTTCACATCCATCAGGGGACCACTGCGACGCGAGGACTCGAAGTGAATCGCGCGGGCCACCAGTTCCTTCCCCGTACCGCTCTCACCGGTGATGAGAACATTGGTGGCGTCCGAACGCGCCACCTTGCGGACCAGATCCTTCACCTCGCGCATCGCGGCGCAGCGCCCGATCATCTGCGATTGTGCGTAGTGGGCCCGTTCGCGCTTGCGATAGACCTTCAGTTGCGTCTCACGATCGAGCACTCGGGTGGCGCTGCGCACCGCATGTAGCAGTTCGCTGAGTTCGTAGGGTTTCTTGAGGTAGTCGGCCGCCCCCTGCTTCATGGCCAAGACGATGTCCTTCGGTTCCCCGAACGCGGTCACGATCACGACCTGTACCGAAGGATCGATGCGGCGCATCTGTGGAAGGATATCGAGACCGGAACCATCCGGCAGGCGGACATCCAGCAGGACGACCTGGGGACGCAAGGCTTCAAATGCCGCCAGGCCTTCGGCGGCGGAGGCCGCCGTCTCGACTTCATAGCCCTCGTCCGCGAGCAGCCGCCTGGTGCTGCGCAGAACCAACAGCTCGTCGTCGACGACCAATACCTTGATCAGCTTCACGCCAATACCCTCTTCACACACGCATCATCTGGCCTCGCAGGACTCCTCCGGGACCGGAAACGACAGGCGGAAGATCGTGCCTCCCTGGGTCCGGTTGCGCACGTAGATCCGACCGCCGTGTTCCTTGACGATCTGCAGTGTAATCGACAACCCCAGGCCGGTTCCACCGCTTCCCCGCGTCGTGAAGAACGGGTCGTAGATCTTTTCGACGATCTCCTCGGAGATTCCCGTGCCGGTATCCGCGATGGCCACCTCGACCGCGCGCCGGCTGCGATAGCGCCGCGACGAGGAACTCACGCGCAGCGATCCTCCCTCCGGCATGGCGTCGATCGCATTCAGAAGGATGTTGAGCAGAGCTTGGCGCACGGCATCGAAGTCCAGGGGGATGGCCGGCAGCTTCTCGGCCAGGTCCTCCTTGATCTGGATCTCCATCTCGGCGCAGCGCATCGCAATGTGACTCATCACCTTGGCGATCACGTCATTGATGTTCGTGGCAGCCAACTCGGAAATCTTTGGACGCGCGAACTGAAGCAGATCGGTGGTGAACTGCTCGATCCGGTCGAGTTCCTTGATGGCGTCCTCGAGATCGTCGGCCAGGCCGGAATCCTCGGGCAGCTTCGTCTGGACGAACTGTATGGTCGTGCGGATCCCGGTCAGCGGATTGCGAATCTCATGAGCCATGACCGCCGATAGATTCCCGATGGAGCTGAAACGATCAATGTTGCGCTGGAATTCACGTTCCTCGGCCGATTCGGAGATATCCTCGAGCAGCAGAACACCGCCGTCGGTGCGGGACTCCTTGCCGAGGGGAAACATGCGGCACTCGAGCGTCAGTTCCTTCTCGCCGCGCTGGGCGAAAATCTGTGTGGGCGGCAGGAAGAAGTTCTCCCACACCTCGGCGTCCGGTCCCAGCAGACCGTCCCGCGACAGGGCCAGCAGATCGATGACGCTGCGCTCGTTGGCTCCATCGGCCGTCAACTCAAGGATCTCGGCCGCGCGCGGATTGGCGTAGCGAACCTCGCCGCCACGCCCCAACAGGAGCAGGCCGACATCGAGGCCGGTCAAGCACTCCACCGCCACGGCCGGCTCCAGACCGTGCACCGACGTCGCCTTCGCCATCGCAGCCTCCTTCCATCCCGAACCGTCACCCGCCCCTAGCGGGAAGGCCCTTGCGGCATGGCCCGCCGCAGGCGCCACATGATGGGAACTTCCCCCCACTCATCGCGCTCGGCTCCGCGCGGCAGCGGCTCGAACCGCCAGCGGCTCAATGCCTCCCGTGCAAGAGACTCGAATTCCGGATACGCGCTCTTGCGGATGGCCCGCACCCGAATCACATGCCCGGCCGGCGACACCCAGAAGCGGAAGCGAACATCGGTTTCGATGCCCGCCTCCTGGGCCCAGGCAGGGCAGGGCGGATACTCGACATAGAGTAGCCCGCGCTCGCCCAAGGGCCCCTCGATCCCCGCAGACGCACCGCGGGGCAGGATCTGCTCGGCCGCCGGCTCTTCGCCCTCGCCCGCCTCATCCCAGGAACGCGGCACGGGGACGGCCGCTTCGATCTCCTCGATCAACTGGCGTACGGCCTCGCCGGCCACATCTCGGCGAACCCGGACCGGGGGGTCGTGAGCCACCCGCGACGAATCACCCCTCGGGGGCTGTTCCAGATCCTCGGGTACGATCTCATCGGGCTCGCGCGGCGCGAGCAACGCGGCTTCGGGATCACCATCGGCCGTCGGCTCCACCGGTTCGGGGATGGCCTCCGCGATGGTCGGCGCGGTTTGCTCGGTGGTCTCGGGAGCCGCTTCGGCGACCTCGCGCGCGGGCGCCTCCGGCTCGGGCGGGAGCAGACTCACCAGGAAGGGCGCCGGCACCGTCCGCAGTGGCTCCCCCGAGAGGAGATCATCCGCGAAGTACAGCACCCCGCCGTGGAGAAGCAGCGAGATCAGGAGGGCCCACCAGGTTCGTCCGCCTCCGCGGCGGTGTTCCCAGGCAGCGCTGTCCGCCAGCAGCGGATTCCCACGGGGGCGTTCCATGACCACCCCCTAACGCCCCTCTCCTTCCGACAGAGGCCGGGCGGCGATACCCAGCTGCTCTGCTCCAGCCTGTCGGGCGATGTCCATGACTTGAACGGTTCGCCCGAGCCGGACGGATTCATCGCCTTTGACGATGACCGTTTTGGATCCCGTCTCAGCCAGTCGTTTCTCGAGTCGATCATGAAAATGTGTCCAGGCTACCTTGACGCCGTCCAGATAGAGCTCTTCGTCGGCCGTAAGAGCGACCACCACCTCCTTGCGCACCTCGCGTTCCACCGTGCTCACTTGAGGAAGCTGAACGCGAATGCCAGTTTGCAAGATAAAGGAGGATGACAGAAGGAAAAAGATCAGCAAGAGGAAAATGATGTCGGCCATCGCGGTCGACTCGAGTGCGCTGACGATCCGTCTACGCTTCTTGAACCGCATGCTACTCTCCTCGCTGCCGCACGCCGTCGCGTGCGACCTTCCGGCCCCCCGGCCGCTACAGATTCGCGCGGGGCAGGATGGGCGATTGCTTGCCGCCGATCCGGTCTTCGCCCGTGGTGAGCAGGTACATCAGATCGCGGGAGCGATCTTCCATCTCGAGAATCTCGCTGTGCACGCGGCCCACGATGTAGTTGTGCGCGAAGTAGGTCGGCACCGCCACCGTCAAACCCGCGGCGGTGGTCAGCAGGGCCGCCCAGATCCCTCCGGCCAATACACTGGCATCCACGTTTCCACCCAGAGATTCGATCCGTTGGAAGGCCTGGATCATTCCAAGGACGGTACCCAGAAAGCCGAGCAACGGGGCTCCGCCCGCGATCGTCGCCAGCCCCGCGACATTCTTCTCCATGCGCTCGGCCTGGCGTTCGCCGGCTTCCAAGATGGCTTCGCGCGTCCGCTTCTCACCGAGGGGCACATGACGCAAGGCCTCGAGGAAGATGACCGAGAGAGGCGCCTCCGGCAGTTCTTCGCAGATCGCAAGGGCCTCCTCCAGGTTGCCCTTGCGGATCCGGCCGCGGATCGCCTCCAAGAACCGTGCGTTCTGCCTACGAATGCGGCGGATGCTGATCAATCGTTCGAAAATGATCGTCAAGGCCACGATGGAACAGAAGACGATGGGAATCATCAGGATTCCGCCCTTGATCAGAACCGACATGCTCACCTCATCATCCTGGTTGACATCACCGCATCGCACCCTGTCCACGCGATGTACTTCTCAAGAATCCTTACCGCGCTCGAGGTCTTGCCGCAAGCAGCGCCTGCTCCCACACCAGCTGAACCTCGAGTTGGTCGCGACCCAGGCCCGGCATCCAGACGACCGTCTCGGAAGCTGGACTGTCCGCGCGCAGATACAGGCGCCCGTCGAGAAAGCGGTATCCGAGGATGGCGTGCCAGGCCGTGAACCGCTCCGCGAGGCCGGGCGCCCGGGCGCGCAGATGGGCACCCAGCCCCCAGATCCATCCCCGGCCCTCTCGCCCCAGTCCGATCCACAGCTCATGACGGGGCAAGAAGGCCAGGGCCTGCGCTCCCGACTCCTCGTCCCAGGTCCCCGCGTACTGCCAGCCGAGTTGCACGTCGGGATGCCCATGCCAGTGGCCCGCCCATTCGAGCCGCGCCACATAACGATCCTTGAACGTCTCCAGGTGGTAGGCGGCCTCATCGGTACTGTCCCGACCGGCTCTCCAGCTGTGCGGATCCTGCAGCCGGGCGACCGCCACCCCGATCGAAATCTCGGCCACGTCTCCCGCCAGGCCCATGCGCGCCGCCATGCGGGGCCAGGCCTTCTGCATCGGAAGGTGGGGATCGATCGCCGACGCCGCCGGCCGCCGGCTTACCCGTGCACGCCACGGAACCCCGGGCGCTCCGTCACGCGAAAGCCCGCGGCGGTGCAGACACTCAAGCGGTTCGCGCTCAGGCCCAGCGCCCACGGTGAGCATCTCGCCGACATGCGAAGAGCGCTCGGCATGGGTCACCACGGGCGCCAGTTCGATGCGCCATGAACCTCCCCACCAGCCATCCCTCCGCGCCCAGCCGACCCAGGGCCCCAGGAGGACATCGTCCCCCTCGCCGCCCCCGGCGACACCCACCACGAGCCGGCCATCCGCCTGCCGGGCAGAAACACCCACGCGCGCCTCCCAACGCGCGCGGGTCTGCGCCGAATCGGTCGCAGCCGGATCAGAAGGGTCCTGCCAGGTGCGTCGGATGCGCAGCAGTTGGCCCGCGAGCGAGTAGGCGGGCATCACCGCGCGGTGGGCGATTCGGAAGCCATAGGCCCGTTCGGCCTCGCTGACCAGCGCGCGCGGATCATCCCAGGCGCCCGCCCGCTGCAGGCCCACCGTGACACCGCTCCAGCGGGCGTCGTAATCCTCGTCGCGCACGACACCGGCGCCGCGCGGCACCGGCCGCCGCGTGTCGCTCGCCAGCAGGAACGGCTCGACGGCCACCACCGTCCCGCCGCGAGATCGTTGGCCGAACCGGTGCTCGAGGCGGGCGCGCACATGGAGATCGGTATCGATGGCGCTGCCCAGCTCGACCCCGCTCATGTGAACCTTCGACTCGCCCCGCGCAACCTCCCCACCCAACGAAAACCGGGTGCGCGGGTGGCTGGAGGCAGTGCGGGTCAGATACCCGAAGCTTCCCACGAACCGCCCGCTCTCCGGCAGGCGATTCCTGTGGAGGTCGACGCGGCCCCACAGCAGCGAGCGCGAGGCCTGCCCGGGCAGGAGAATGCCGGCCAGCGAGGCTCCCGGAGCCGAGGAGGGCGCCAACCGCAGATAGCCCCGCCAGGCGCGGGGGGACGCGGGCGGCGGAAAGACGATGTGGAAAGGGATCTCACGCCGGTGCTGGTAGGCGCTGGGACCCGGCGCGAGCAGCAGCGGCTCCTGCTGGTGACGCACCGCGGGCGCTTCCATCTCGAGCAACCGCATGCCGCCGCCCAGACGGCTCAGATCCTCCCCCTCCACGATCACATCAGGAAGCAGGAAGGCGGGACGCTCCTCGGGGATCCGGGCGGGACCCGATATCGGCTCCTCGGGTGCGCCGGCTTCCTCCGGCGTCCATCCCACAGGGTCCCCGGCGGCGGAACGGCCCGCCCGAGGCGGATCCGCTTGCTGGGCGCGCCCCGGAAGCGCTCCCGCCAGAAGCGCGAGCATGACCATCAGCATGGCCGGCCGAGCGATGAACGCGCTCATGGCCCCTCCTCCCGGGCCGGCGGCGGCAGGATCCCGATCTGAACCAGACGGCGGCGCGCTTCTTCCTGCAAGCCGCGCTCCTCGAGCGGCAGGCTGAGGATGCGTTCGTACTGCTGCCGCGCCGCGTTGACCTGACCCCGCCCCTCATAGCATTCCGCCAGCCGCGTGCGCGCGGTGGCCTCCCATAGCGGCTCCTCTTCCCCGGCCTCGAGAAACCGTTCGAGCCACTCCGTCGCCCGCAGCGTATCGCCCGATCGATAGGCCGCCTCGCCGGCCCAGTAGGCGCCGCGATACACCCTGCCGGGCAAGCCCAGGCTCTCGGCGGCCGAGAAGCCCAGATAGGCCGCCGCCCAATCACGCTCCGCAAACGCCAGGCGCCCAAGCTGCAGGCTGGCCACCGCCCGGAGCGAATCGGGCGCGGCGGAAGCCGCCTGAGCGACCTTCTCCCACTCATTGCGCGAGGCGGCGGTTTCCTTCAAGCGTTGATACGCCTCGGCCAGGTACGCTCGTGTGACGGCTTCCTGTCTGGGATTCAGATCGCAGGCCAGGCGCTGTTCCAGCGACAGCAGAGCATCCTCGGGTTGGCCCAGATCGAGGCGTAGGATGCCGGCCCGCAACAGCGCATCACTCTGGTGACGGAAGGGTACCCGGCCGAGCGCCTCGAAGGCGGCCGCCGCCTCCGCGCGCTGACCCACGCGCTCACGCGCGCTGGCCATGTGATACCGGACCCTCAGCGTGCGGGGATCCTCCGGATGAGCGGATTCAAGGAAGTCGCCGTAGGATTGCAGCGCGTCGAGAAAGCGTTGATCCCGATAGAATCCATCTGCCAGCGCCAGGTAGCGTTCACCGGTGCCCTGGCTCTCGGGATACTGCTCCTGGATCTCCGTCAGGATCGAGCGGGCCTGATCCCACTCCCCCCTGGCCGTGCGGCATTCGAAGAGCGACTCATGTGCGGCCCGGCGCAAGCGGCGGTCGGCCCCGGGCGCCTCGAGCACGCGACGATACCATTCCAAGGCCTCGCCGGTTCGTTCCTGGTTGAAGTACGCATCCCCCACCGCCAGCAAGGTCTTGGCCCGCAAGCTGTCACCGGCCCCGCTGTGCTCGAGGAGCGCCAGCAGGCGCTCCTGCGCGGTGCGGTACTCCGACCGGCGAAAGTGGGCCTGCCCCTCCCAGTAGAGGGCCTCGGCCGCTCGCGGAGAGCGGCCTTCGCGAATGCGGATGTCGGCGAATGCATCGGCGGCATCCTCGAATCGCTCGGCCCGCAGGAGCGTCCACGCCCGCCGGAACGAGGCCTCCGCCACCAGCAGGGTCTCCTGCCGGGCCTCGGCCAGCTGCAGCGCGTCGGCGAACGCATCCGCCGCCGCGGTGATGCGCCCCAAGTTGAAGAGGCTGTTGCCGCGCCGCAGCGCCAGATCGGTCGCGAAGCGGCATTCGCGACAACCCTGCCGCGCGCGATCGAAGTGCGTGAGCGCACCCTCCCAGCGTCCCTCGCGGTAGTCGCACCATCCCAGCGCATAGGCGCACTGAATCGGGTCGGCCCCGGTGGCAGCCGCCCGCTCGTAATGCCTCCGCGCCATCTCCAGGCGGCCGAGCCGGTAGAAGGCCTCGGCGCGCCAGAAGTGATACTCCGACAGGTTCGATGTGGCCGGGTACTTGACGATCAGATCGCCCAGGATGCGTGCCGTGGCACCCCAGCGCTCAGCTGCCATGGCGGCCAACGCCTGACGGCGCAGCAGAAGCTCGGGAATGTCGGCCAGGATCGAGGACGCCTTGACGTAGGCGGCGTAGGCCTCCTCCGGACGGCCCATTCGATAGTAGCAGTCGCCGCGCAGCGACCCGGCCGCCCGGCTCAACGAATCGGGCTCGCTGCGGCCGCGGAACTCCTCGAGTCCGGCCAGCGCATCGTGATAGGCGCCTTGGTGGAACTGCGCATAGGCCAGTGCGTAGACCCACGGGTAGAACAGCGGATCTGCCGAGGCCACCGGCGGCAGGGGCGCCAGCAGCGTGGCCGCCTCCTCGAATCGCTGCTGCGCCAGCAACGCCAGGGCGCTGCCGTAGTCGCTCTGCGGCAGGGCATAGCGCCGCTCATGGCCAATCGCTTCATAGTGCGCCAACGCACGTGAGGACTCCTGCCGCCGCAGAGCATCCCACCCCAACACCACATGGGCTTCGTCGCGCCACGCGGCGGGCGCCTCGGGGAAGGCCCGCAGAAACCGCTCGAATTCCGCGCGCGCGCTGTCGGGCCGTCCGGAGTTGAAAAACGCGCGTCCCAGCAGGAAGCCAGAGCGGGCGGTGAGCGAACGGCGGGCCTCCTCGTGCTGGAGCAGCTGGATCACCGCGCCCCAATCCTCCCGTGCAAAGGATACCTCCGCCAAATCCTGGCGCAACGTATCCTGCAGCGTCGGAAATCCAGCCGCCGCCTTCAGCCCGGCGCGCCAGGCATCCTGTGCCGCCGGGTCCTGCCCGGCCAGCCGATGCTGCCATCCGGCCAGACGCAACGCCATGGCGCGCGCCCGCGTCCGCGCGGGCGCTTCATCGGCCGCCGACCCAAATGCGCGGGCCGCGGCGGCCGGCTCCTCCAGCGCCATCCACCCGGCGGCCACCCAGAAATGCACTCGCCATCTCTCGGCCGGATCGTCAAACAGGGCCAGCGCCTCGGTCAGGACCTGCACCGCCCGTTCGTAGCGATGGCTGCGCAGGTAGAACTCACCCAGCGTAAGAGCCGCCGCGCGGCGAATCGGCGTACGGCTGCCCAGCCGCGCAAGGGCGGCCAGAAGCACCTCCCCGGCGCCGGGATCCGGCTCGGACAGGAGCTGGGCGGCCTGTCGCAGCCGGGTCACCTCTCGATCGGCGGCCAGGCGGCCGTCTTCGGAGAGGCTCTCCTCCAGACCCAGCTCGCGCAGAACCCAGGCGGCCTCGGTCCAGACCTCGACCGGGGGGCGCCACAGCTCGCGGAAAGCGATTTCGGAAGGTGGCTGGGGCAAGGGCGGCGCCGCAAGCCATTCTTCGGGTGCCGCCGCCGTCCCGGTCCGCGCGCTGTCCCCCTGGGCGGCCGCGGCGACGGCGTCGCCGGCCAGCCCCAGAGTCACCGCCGGCAATACCCACAGGCAGGCGGCCACGGCCGCCACCCAACCGCGGCGTGCGACCACGCGACTGTCATGCTGGAGGATCATACTGTGGCTTCCCTGCATCCCACCTTCCATACTGCCCCGGGGCGCATCAGGTTCCTGACGTGACACGCTTGCAGGCCTTGCGGCAATCCTCTAGGCTGCGGGGCATGTTGCCACCATGGACCCGGATCCGGAAAGGCATCCCCGAATGAAGATCCTGCACACCCCATGGCGCCGCCCGTATGTCGTGTCGGCCCGAGAGTATCGCGGCTGTCTGTTCTGCGACATCCTGGCCGCAGAGGGCCCCGACCGTGAGCGATACATTCTCAAGCGAGGCGAACATGCGCTCCTGCTCCTGAACGCGTTTCCGTACACGCCGGGGCACCTGATGGCGGTACCCTACCGCCACCTGGCCGACAGCACAGCCCTCACACCGGACGAATTCGGGGAACTGCTCGCCTTCGCCGGCCTGGGCGAACAGCTCCTGCGCCGTTGTTATGGTTGTCGCTCCGTGCATGGCGGCGCCAATCTGGGTGCCGCCGCCGGCGCCGGCGTTCCCGGACACCTGCACATCCATCTGATTGCCTGGCCCGAGCCGCCGCTGTACGAACGGTGCCAGGACGCCCTTGAACCACCGGAGCCGTTGCCGGAGA
The DNA here is from genome assembly GCA_964417675.1 of uncultured bacterium. Classification (GTDB taxonomy): domain Bacteria; phylum Eisenbacteria; class RBG-16-71-46; order CAIMUX01; family WJJG01; genus CAYQJL01. The sequence goes on from CAYQJL010000170.1 coordinate 37,902, forward strand.
CCTACCAGCGCATGTGCGCCGTTCTGGCCGAACTCCAGGGCACCTGAAACCGCGGCCCAACCGCACCGAGCGGACCGGGAGGAAAACCCGTGACCCACACGTTGAACCGCCCCACACCGGGAACGGCCCTCGTGCATTGTATCGTGGGGGCCCGCCCCAACTTCGTCAAGATCGCACCGATCATGAGCGCCTTGCAAGCGAGCCCACGCTTGCGAGGCCGGCTCATCCACACTGGGCAGCACTACGACCTGCGCATGAGCGAGGCCTTCTTCGAGGATCTCGCGATTCCAGCTCCCGACCGCTATCTGGGTGTCGGCTCGGGAAGCCACGCGGTGCAGACCGCCCGGATCATGGAGTCCTACGAGGCGCTGCTGCTCACCGATCGGCCGGATCTCGTGCTGGTGGTCGGGGATGTCAATTCCACGCTGGCCTGCTCCCTGGTCGCGGCCAAGCAGCTGGTGCCGATCGCCCACGTCGAAGCCGGGCTGCGCAGCGGGGACCGTACGATGCCCGAGGAGATCAACCGGTTGGTGACCGATGCCCTCGCGTCGATCCTGCTGACGACCTGCGCACAGGCCGATCAGAATCTGCTGCGAGAGGGCATTCCGGCCAGCAAGATTCACATGACCGGCAATGTCATGATCGATACCTTGCTGCGCTGCTTGCCGCTGGCCGAAACCAAGCAGCTGCCGGCCCGGCTGGGGCTCACGCCGGGCGCTTATGCGGTGGCGACCATCCATCGGCCATCGAATGTGGACACGGCCGACGGCCTCGCGCGCATGCTGACCGTTCTGGAAGGGGTCGGGCGAAGCTTGCCGGTAATCCTGCCGGTGCATCCGCGCACGGCCGGCCGGTTCGCGGATCTGGGCTTCGCCGAACGCGTCAAGAAGTGCCCCGGCCTGCGACAGGTGGAACCGCTGCGCTATCTCGAGTTCCTCGATCTGATGCGGCAGGCGCGCCTGGTGCTGACCGACTCGGGCGGGATCCAGGAGGAAACCTCCGTCTTGGGGATTCCTTGCCTGACCTTGCGACCGAATACCGAACGCCCGATCACCATCGAGCAGGGAACCAACCTGCTGGTCGGAACCGACCCGGCCGTCGTCCTCCAGGCTGCGGCGGACGTACTCGCCAGCCCGGTTCCCCCCCGCGCCGCGAAGATCAAATTCTGGGACGGCCGGGCCGCCGACAGGATCGTGGCGGTCCTGGAGTCCAGCATGCCGGTTGCCGGACAGCCGGCCGGCTGAGCCCCGTACCCGAGGAGAACCCGGCATGCGCATTGGCATGCTTCTCGACAAGCCGTTCCCGCCCGATCCCCGGGTGGCCAATGAAGCCCGGAGCCTGGTTGCCGCCGGACACAGCGTGTATCTGTTCTGCCTGAATCCCGGCGGTCCCTCGCAAGAAGAGCAGTGGCAGGGCATTCATGTGCTGCGACATGGCATCGCGCGCCAGTTCTGGAAGAAGGCCAGCGCGCTGGTGCTCACGGTGGGGCTCTACAATCGCTGGTTTCGACCGCGCCTGGCGAGCTTCCTGCGGGGCTATGCGATCGAGGCGCTCCACGTTCACGATCTGCCGTTGCTGGGTGAGGGGGGCCGCGCCGCCCGCGCGGCCGGCATTCCCCTCATCGCGGATCTGCACGAGAACTACCCCGCGGCCGTGCGCCTGTATGCCTGGGCGCAATCGCGGGCCGGCCGGCTGCTGGTGAATCCGCGGGCCTGGGACGCCTACGAGAAGAAGGTCGTACCAACCGCCGATCGCGTCATCGTCGTCATCGACGAGGCCCGTGACCGGCTCTGTGCGCTGGGTGTCGATCCGGATCGGATCAGCGTCGTGGAGAACACGGTCGCGGCCACCGAATTCGAGACCTTCCCGCGCGATGAAGCCCTCATCGCGGCGGCGCGCGGGGAGTTCGTTGTCACCTACCTGGGCCATTTCGATCGCCACCGCGGACTCGAGACCGTCCTGGCCGCCGCCGAGCGGATCGGCAACGCCATCGCGCGGCTGCGCGTCGTGCTGGTCGGCAGCGGAGCCACCCACGGGGAGCTGATCGAACGGGCCCGGCGCCTGGGCCTCGGTGACCGGGTTCGCTTCGCGGGCTGGCAGCCGTTCGAGCGCTTCCCGAGCTATGTGCTGGCCAGTTCCGTGTGCCTGATCCCGCACCTGAAGAACGCGCACACCGACACGACCATCCCCCACAAGCTGTTCCACTACATGTTGCTCGAACGTCCGGTCGTGACCAGCAACTGCGCTCCCCTCGAACGGATTGTGCGCGAGAGCGGCTGCGGGGCCGTCTATCCCTCCGGGGATCCGGCCGCCCTGGCCCGCGAACTGATCGGGCTGCAGGATGAGGAGCGCCGCCGGGAACTGGGCCGCCGCGGGCGCCAGGCCGTCTTGGAGACCTACAACTGGGATCGTACCGCTCGCAAGCTAGTCGCCCTCTACGACACCCTGGCGGGCTGACCGGCGGGCGCGCACCCAGGCCCCCACCAGGACGAGCAGGCAGAGCACGCCCGTCCCGCGGCTCACCCACAGCCCCGCGTGGTAGGCCGGCGAAACGGCCTCCAGCCGCACCTCGTGCACCCCCGGCGGAACCTCCACCGCCCGCAGGACATGATTCACACGCAGGATCGGCGCCGTCACGCCGTCGATCGTGGCCCGCCAACCGGGCTCGTAGTAGATCTCCCCGAGCACCAGCAACCCACCCGGCTCCCCAGCGACCTCGACCGCGAGACGGATTTCGTGGAGTCCGTAGGTCGCCCGTTCCACGACGCCGGCGGCGAATCGTTCGGGCAACTCGGGGTAGACCTCGCGGGTCAGGTAGGCGATGGCCAGCGGATCGAACGCCTCGCTCTGCAGCGCCTCGATCAGCGCGCGGGCATCCGGCAGGCGCCGCACCCGGGAAACGAACCAGGCCCGCGGCAAGACGTCGGGGTTGCCGTAGACATACACCGAGCCCCCCGCCGTCGTGGACTCCTCGTACAGCCGGGGCAGGCCGGCCGGCTCCAGATTCATTTCGCTGATGATGTAGCCCACGCCCAGCATCGACAAGACCGGTGGCGAGTAGGCCGCCCCCGAGCGGATCAAGTCGTCATAGATGCGCAGCTTGGCCGGCTGATACCCGCCGACCGACTCGAGACCGAAGGCGGCATAGCGGTTGGATCCGAAACCATGCGCGCTGCCCGGCGTCTGGACCAGGGGCGCGATGCGAAACGGTCCCGGTTGGCTCTGCAGGAAACCGGTCACCCCGTCCGGACTCAGCACCGCTTCGCTCACGCTGCGCGGGACCGGATGATAGAACTTGCGATCCACCGTCCACAGGTCGACCGCCACCAACCCGACCAGCGCCGCGACCGCCAGCGTCCCACCGATCCGGCCCCGCCGGCGCATCTCGATCACCACGGCCGTCAGAAAGAGCAGCAGCAGGCCGGAGAGCACCGTCGCGCGCAGAGTCTCCATCCGCTGCGCCACCATCTCGGCGAAGCCGGCCGGCAGCGACGAGGAGGCCATCAGGCGCTCCATCGGCTGGGTGCGCAGCGCTTCCAGCACGCTCTCCCCGTGCGGACCGAGTCGCGCGGCCTCACCGGCGTGGACGAACGCGCCCGAGGATCGCAGACCGTCGGCCAGCACGCCCCCGAAGAGCATCCACAGGACCAGCAACGCACCCAGGACCACGGTGACGGGCATCCAGCGGCGCAGCACCGCCGAGTCCCAACCCAGATGCCCCCCGGCCGGCGCGCCTTTGCGCCGGCCCGTCCCGGGCCGGATCAGGGCCGTCAGTCCATCGGCCGCCAGAATGCCGATGAACAGCGGCAGCAGCGCGTAGATCATCGAGGGAACGCGGAATCGGTTGAACATCGGCATCAGGTGATACATCGGCCCGAAGAGAACCGGCAGGTGCCGCCCGAAGCCGATCAACAGCGTGATCACACCCAGCATCATCCACAGCCACCGGCGCCGGCCCCGGGTCAGCACCAGCCCCAGCAGGGCCAGGACCAGGGCCGTCATTCCGAAGTAGTGGGTCGATTGGGTGAAGTGCAGCGAGCCCCAGTAGGACTGCCCGGCGAGCCCGTACCAGGCGGGGAAGAAGAAGCAGATCAGCTCTTCGGGCGGATAGGACCAGGCCGTGGCGTACTCCCATCCAACCCCGCCGCCGGCCGCGCCCGCCTCCTGCAGGGCGCCCCCGCCGCCGCGAATCGAATGCGGTGCGTACTCGAGCACCGCACCGTACGGTTCCAGCACCAGAACCGCGGCCAGCGCCAGCGCCACGAGTCCCCCGCCCAGTCCGGCGTACAGGCGCCGATCGCGCCAGGCGCGCGGCCGGTCAAACGCCAGTACCCCGGCAGCGTAGAGCGCCCCCAGAAAGAGCGTGTAGTAGCTGATCTGGGGATGGTGGCACCATAGCTGGAAGGCAATCGCGACGGCCAACAGGATGGCCGTGACCGCGGAACGCTTCGCGAGAAACCCATCCAGCGCGAAGAAGACCGCCGGCACCAAGTAGAGCGCATGCAGTTTCGTGCTGTGCCCGGCCGCGACCAGTCCCAGAAAGTAGGGCGTCATGACGTAGATGAGGGTTCCCCCGAGGGCCGCCAGGGGATGGCCGCCGCGCCAGATGAGCCAGGCGTACAGCGCCACGGCCCCCGCCAGCAAACTCAGGAAGTAACGGGCGCCTCGATTCTGATCAAAGGGCAGGCGCAGATTGCGCAGCAGGTTCAGCGGACTCGAGGGGGTGTAGATGAAACTGCCATAGGACGGCATGCCGGCGAAGATTCCCGGGCACCAGAGCGGCACGCCCCCAAGCTCCTCCTGAGCCTGCCCGGCCCACACGCCCAACGGCTTGACCGCCTGCGTATCCGCGGCCAGCGGCTCCTGCCCGTAGACCACCATGTCCCAGAAGAACACCAGCGGAACGAGCACCAGAATCAGCAGGGCGGCCGCATGCAGGTAACGGCCCATCGACTGGTTCATCTTCATCCCCTCTGCAGGCACCGCCGGTGGACTCGGCCCCGCATGCACGGTTTGCTCCCAACGGATCCGGCTGGTAGTATCGCCCCTTGTGGCCGGAGGGGCCGCCGCGCTCGCCCGAGGGCACGGCTTGGCTGCCCGGGCTGATCAAAACAACCATACGCCGTCCGGTCAAGCGAAGCCAGGCGGTCGCAGGCGCGCGCGAGGATGGAGCGCAGGCGCGCCGGTTCGTCGCAGCGGATCGAGATCATGAAGCGCGTTCTCTTCATCCTCTACTACTTCCCGCCCGCGGGAGGGGCCGGCGTGCAACGCGGCCTCAAGCAGCTGCGCTATCTGCCGGCCTTCGGCTGGCAGCCGGTCGTCCTGACCGTGCCCCGCGATGCATCCTATCCCGTGCGGGATCCGCAACTGGCGGCGGAACTGCCCGAGGGATTGGTCATCCGGCGCACGCGCTGCCCCGAGCCATACTCGATCTACCGGAAGATCACCGGCCATGGCGCCGACAGCGACCTCGATCTGGCGTCTCAGTCCGCCGGGGAGCGCGGCTGGCGCCGGCGTCTGGCCCGCGCCCTGCGCGCCACCATCTTCATTCCCGACGGCCGGATCGGTTGGTTGCCGTTCGGCATCCGCGCCGGACGCAATCTGATCCGGGAGCAGGGTTGCGAGTGCATCTTCAGCTCCGGCCCCCCCTTCACCTGCCACCTGATCGCCCGCCGCCTGGCGCGCGTGACCGGTCTGCCCTGGGTGGCCGACTATCGGGATCCCTGGACCCAGGCAACCTACTATCCCGAGCGTCCGGCGTTGGCCCGCGCTCTTGACCGGCGCCTGGAGCGCTCCTGCGTGCGCGCGGCGGCGCGCACGATCACGGTGGGAGAAGGCATGGCCCGGCAGCTACGCCGCAGCTGCCCGGACGTCGCCCCCGAACGGATCGTGGTCATCCCCAATGGGTATGATCCGGAGGCTTTCGCATCGATCCCCTACGACCCGCCCGCCGCGCTGCAGATCACCCACTCCGGTTCGCTGTTCTACAACCGGATTCCGCACGCCTTCTTCGAGGCGGTCGCCGAGATCCTGGCCGAGGATCCCGCGGCCCGCCACGATTTGCGGCTGCAGTTCGCCGGCCGCCTCGACCCCGGCGTCACCGCCCTGCTCGAGCGCGACCCCTGGCGCAGCATCACCTCCCTGGAGGGCTACCTGCCCCATCGGGAACATCTTCGCCTGCTGCGCCGCAGTCGGGTGTTGCTGCTGCTGATCGGCACGGACGCGCAGTCGAAGACCATGGTGACCTGCAAGGTGTATGAGTACCTGGCCGCGGGCGTGCCCATCCTGGGCGTCGGGCCGGTCGATGGCGACGCCGCCGCGGTCCTGCGCGAGACCGGCCGCGGATGGATCTTCGCGCACCAGGATCGTGCCGGCCTGAAGGCCAAGCTCAAGGCCCTCCTGGCCGAGCATCGCCGACAGCCCGGCCGGAACCCGCCCAGCCAGTTCGACCTGTCTGCGGATCCGCGGGCCATCGCGCGCTACAGCCGCCGTGAGCAGGCCGCCGCCCTGGCCCGCCTGCTGGATCAGGTGCAACCGACGCGCTCCGGCGCGTCCTGATCGGCCGCCTCCGAACAACGTGGATCTTTCCTGGTGTGCCCCATCCACACTTCCTGGTATGCTGCGCAACTTGTGCTGGAGCGGCGCTCGCGGGTCTTGATCGGCACCCTTGCGGAGCGCTCGCCGGGGCGGAAGCGAGGACCGGGACATGTCAGAGACGCTGAGATTTGCCATCGTCGGCTGTGGGAAGATCAGCACCAAGCATCTCCATGTGCTGGGCGCCCTGCCGGCCGCCCAGGTCACCTGCCTGTGCGACCGGAAACGGGAACGGGCCGAGGCGCAGCGGGAGAAGGCTCCCCAGGCGCATGTCTGCGCGACCGTGGAGGAGGCCTTGGGCCGGCGCGACGTGGACGCGGTCACGCTCTGCACACCAAGCGGTTCGCACGCGCAGCTCGGCATCCAGGCCGCCCGGGCGGGCAAGCATGTCATCGTGGAGAAACCCCTGGCCCTCACGCTGGCAGACGCCGATGCGCTGATCCACGCTTGTGACCAGGCCGGCGTGAAGCTCTTCGTGGTCAAGCAGAATCGCTACAACCGCCCCATTCTGGCCGCCCGCCGGGCTCTCGAGGAGGGCCGCCTCGGCGACCTCTTCATGGGTGGCGTGCGGGTCCTGTGGCATCGTGACCAGGCCTACTATGATGCCGAACCGTGGCGCGGCACCTGGGCCGCGGACGGGGGCGTATGCACCAACCAGGCCAGCCATCATATCGACCTGCTGCTCTGGTTCATGGGGGAGCCGGTGAGCGTCTTCGCCAAGGGCGCCACGGTGGGACACGCCATCGAGACCGAGGACACGGCCACGGTGATGATCCGCTTCCGCGCGGGTGCCACCGGGATCATCCAGGCCACCACCTGCGTCCAGCCCAGGGATCTGGAAGGATCCCTCTCGCTCTTCGGCACCCGGGGCACCATCGAGGTGGGCGGTTTCGCGGCCACCGAGATGCGCACCTGGATGCTGGTCGATGAGACGGAGGCGCAGCGCCTTGCCGTTTGGGAGCAATGGGGTCAGAATCCCAAGGAGTTCGCCTACAATCACGGCGAGTTCTACAAGGATGTCTTGCAGTCCATCTCCAGCAGTCGGCGCGGCCTGATCGATGGAATCGAGGGCCGCCGCAGTCTGGAGGTGATCCACGCCATTTACGAGTCAATCGAGACCGGCCGCGAGGTCACGCTGCGCTTTGAACCGCGCAGGTGCCGTCTGGGAGAATCGCGCCCGGGGGAGGAAGCATGACGATCCCGCTTATCGATCTGAAGACGCAGTACCAGAACCTCAAGTCGGACATCCATGCCGCGCTCGAACCGATCATGGAGAATGCCGCCTTCATCGGCGGAAAGGCAGTCAGCGACTTCGAGGAGGCCTGGGCCAGCTACTGCGAAGCCAAGCACGCCGTCGGTGCCGCCTCGGGGACCGCGGCCTTGCACCTGGCGCTCTGTGCGGCCGAGGTCGCGCCGGGAGACGAGGTGGTGACGGTGTCCCACACCTTCATTGCCACGGCGGAAGTCGCCAAGCTCTGCGGTGCGACGGTGAAGATGATCGATATCGATCCGGTCAGCTACTGCATGGACCCCGCGGCGCTCGAGGCCGCCGTGTCCGAGAGGACCAAGGTCATCATCCCGGTGCATCTCTACGGCCATCCCGCGGACATGGATCCGATTCTGTCCCTGGCCGCACGCCGCGGAATCACGGTGGTCGAGGACGCGGCCCAAGCCCACGGCGCCCGCTACCGGGGCCGCCGCGTCGGGAGCCTGGCCGGAATCGCCACCTTCAGTTTCTATCCAGGCAAGAATCTCGGCGCCTACGGTGATGCCGGTGCCCTGACGCTGGCCGACGAGCAGACCACCGGACGCGTCACCATGCTCGCCAACCACGGCCGCTGGGAGAAGTACAAGCATCTGATCGAAGGCTTCAATTACCGCCTGGATGCCATGCAGGCCGCGGTCCTGAGCGTGAAGCTGAAACACCTGGATGCCTGGACCCGCCGCCGCCAGGAGATCGCCGCCCTTTATGACCAGCTCTTCGCCGACGTCGATGAGGTGCAGGTGCCGCGCGTCAAGGACGGCTGCGAACACGTCTATCACCTGTACGTGATCCAGATTCCCAAGCGTTTCGAAATCGGGGATTACCTGCGCGATCACGGGGTCATGGCCCAGGTGCACTATCCCATCCCGCTGCACCTGCAGCCCGCCTACGAGCATCTCGGCATGAAGCCCGGCACCCTGCCGGTCACCGAGGGGCTTGCCGACCGGTGCATCTCCATCCCCCTCTTCCCGGAGATGACCACCGAGCAGGCCCAGACCGTGGCCGCAACGGTCAAGGATGCCTTGGCTCACGCCTAGCGCGCGTGCGCAGCATGGACCGATGACCATGAAACGCAGCTGGGACGTTTACCATCAAGACCGGCGGCGGGCCCCCGGCCCGCCGCCCGGCAGCCCCCCGCGGGTCCTTCTGGACAACATCCGCAGCGCATTCAATGTCGGGTCCGTCTTCCGCACCTGCGAGGCAGTCGGCGTTCGCCACCTCCACCTGTGCGGCATCTGTGCGTACCCCCCCAACGCCCGAGTGCTCAAGACCGCACTGGGCGCGGATCGAATGGTGTCATGGAACCACTCGCTTTCGGCGGTCGAGGAAGTGGAACGTCTGCGGAAAGCCGGCGTGCAGGTCCTATCGGTGGAGTTGACCGATCGCAGCCGGCCGTACCACGAGATCGACTATCCCGCGGATGTGGTCTTCGTCTTCGGGCATGAGGTCAGCGGGGTCGCCGTCCCCATCTTGGACCGCTCGGCGGCCGTCATCCAGATCCCCATGATGGGACGCAAGAACTCTCTGAACATCGCCACCAGTGTCGGGGTGATTCTCTTCGATCACCTTGTGCGCCGGCTGCAGCATCCGGCCGCCGAGCGATCGTCTCGTTCTGCCGAGCGATCGTCTCGTTCTGCCGGGCGCGACATCTGAAGACCCCTCAACGGCCCTCGGCCCCGCCGATGCCAAGCAGGATGATGCTCACGTTGTCCGGGCTGCCCCGCTCATTGGCCAGGGCCAGAAGTTCCTCGGCCACTCGCTGAAGGAACTGCCGGCCGGCACCGACCGGATCCGGTCGGTCCAGGTAGAACTCTATGGCCTGCTCGATGTCCCGCTCCGTGACCACCCGCAAGAGGCCGTCGGAGGTCAGCAGGATGATCTGGTCATCGGCGGTCAACTCTCGTTCGGAAAGCTGCGGCTCAACGGGCTTGCCCAGGCCGATCGCCTGTGTAAGCACGTGGCTGGAGTGGTGACGGAGCGCCAGCTCGGGCGCCAACACCCCCTGACGAACCAGCTGGTTCGCCAGATTCTGATCCTCGCTCCATTGCCACACTGCCCGTTCCGACGAACGCATGAGGTAGCAGCGCGAGTCGCCCACATGGCCCAGATAGGCATGGTCTCCTACGACACACAGAATCGTGCAGGTCGATCCCATGCCCACCAGATCACGGTGCCGGGCGTGCTCGAAGACCTCGTCATTGACCCGCCCGAGAAAGTCAGACAGGCCGGCCAGCACGTCCTGCTCCCGAATCTGTGGCAACCGCTGGGCGGCGGCCCGTACGATCAGCCGGCTGGCTTCCTCACCGCCCCGCGCGCCCCCCATGCCGTCGGCAATCACAGCGCAGCATTGCGCGGGAACCGCTTCGGCGTGGGCTGTATCAGGAAACACGACAGGCTGCTCGGGCGCAGCGGCCGACTCCGTGGCAGGCAGGATCGTCATGACACCAGGCACCCAGAGCAGCGTCGCATCCTGATTCTCGGCACGTGTGCGACCGCGATCGCAGACCATCCCCCAATCTAGGATACGTGCCATCTGATCTCGGCCTGGTTCAATCCCCCGGAGTCCCTTCTGCTAGAACTGATGATCGTCCTCGTCATCGAGGCCGTCGTAGTCATCGTCATAATCGTCATCATCGTCCTCGGCATCGAGGTCGTCATCGAATTCGTCGTCGTCATCATCCTCGTCGTCTAGATCGTACTCCTCGTCATCGAGGTCATCGTCAAGATCGTCATCGAACTCCTCGTCGAAATCCTCATCCTCGAACTCCTCAAGATCGTCATCCTCCAACTCGTCGTCATCGTCGTCGTCCAGGTCATCCTCGTCCTCTTCGAAGTCATCCTCCTCGAACTCCTCGTCTTCGAGGTCATCCTCTTCGAAACCTTCTTCCTCACCCAGATCATCATCGCGGAGGCTCATCCGATCCTCCCAAGGCTCCCACATCGTTCACCCTCCTGGCGGATCCCCCGCCCTGATGTGTCAACACGGTGGACGATCTCGTCGCACATCGCGGGACGACCGATCCCGCAATCCGATCCGCACGGCAACCGGGATTTAACGAAGCTGTGGTTGCCCATGTCAAACGAAAAAACCCCCCCGGTTGCCTCCCGATCCACGGATCCATACCATACGAAATGGTGTATGTTTGAGGGAGCGGACGGCCAGGCTGACTGGGTCGGCCCCAGCACTCGACCGCCAGAGGAGGCTCACTTGAATCACTGCTTCGGCCGGCAGGCTGGAACCTCAGCTGCACAGCCCGCGCACCGTGGGCGTGGCGGCAGCATCGACTCCTCTGGTCCCGGGCACCGGATGCTCCGGCGCAGAGCTGTTCCCTGGGCCGTGGGATGCCTGTTGATCGCACTGGGGGCGGGCGGGCCGGCCCCGGCCCGGGCTCTGTTCGACGACGCAGAAGTCCGCGCCATGCGTTTCACCAGCGAGGCGCTCGCGCCGCAAGACGAGCCCCTCCTTCTGCTGGGGTGGCAGTCGATCTACGAAATGAACGGCAATGGACGGCGAACCTTGCAGGAACACCTGATCTGGTCGATCGGCGATGCGCAGGCCGCCGAGACGGCCGAGGCCATCGTGCCCTATCGGGTGCTGCACAATGCCGAGGTCGAGCTCTTCGGGCTGCGGCGCTGCCGCATCTACCGCGGGCCCGACACGCTGTTCGTCGAGGATGAACGCTGGACCCGTGCGTCGCCCGACGGTTGGCCGCCCGCCGGCGGGCAACCGTGGGCGGACGCGGTCGGCGTGCTGCCCGCGCTGCAGGATGGTGATGTTCTCGACATCGCCTACGTTCTCGACAACCGCTGGAACCAGTTCTTCTTGCCGGCCGATTGGGCGGTGGCCCCGCTCTCGAATCCCCACGCTCCGGTGGTCGAACGGCTCGTCCGCTTCCAACATGCCCGCACGATGACCAGCGTGATCGAGCTGGCCAACCACGATGCTCCCCTGCGCCGACATTACGGCAGCACTATACCGACGGTCGAAATCCACACCGGCAACCTGCCGCGCGGGCCAGCCGACCCCACGGCACTGAGCGCACCGCGGGCCTACTTCACGACCAGCTCGGGATGGAGACAGACCCGCAATCAATGCGACCTGTTCTACGAGATGGCCCACACAGACGCCGAGATCCTGTTTCGCTCGGTGGGCGATTCCCTGGCGAGTGCCCATCCGGACACCCCCGCCCGGATGGCGGCCGTCTTCGAGTACGTGGAAGAACATACGACCCAGCTGCCGCGCAGCTTGACCAGCAGCCCCTACTTCCCACGCGGGTTGCGCACCGTCTTCGAACTGCGGGCCACCGACCCTGCCGAACGCGGGTTGCTGATCTCCGCCTTGGCGTCGGCGGCCCGCATGAAGGCGGATCTCTTCCTGGCCCGCGCCGACACCACCGGCTTTCGGCCGGCGGTCCCCACCGCGCTGCAGTTTGATCGCCTGGCCGTGCGTCTGCTCCTGGCCGAAGAGGATCGCATGCTGTGGCTCGACCCGCAGGCAGCCTCCTATCGAGAAGCCCTCGAGGCCGCCGGGGAGTACCAGCTGCTGCTGAGCACGAAGGAAACGGAACCACCATTGCTGAAACGAACCGCGGATGGCGGGTTCGCAGCCTACCCAACGGGCGAGTGATCTGCGTGGCCCGCACACCGGCCTGCGGGTGTCCCGCGCCGGCGTGGCAGGGGCCGGCGGGACGCGGCCGCGGGCGAACGGGGAGGACAGGATGGCGCTGTGGACACGGCGGACGATGCTTCGAAGCCTGGCGATCGGAAGCGTGGCGGCTTCCTGGTGCCTGCCCCGCGGACAGGCCCAGAGCGGGCCGGCGCCCCTCAGCGGGGCCATCGTACGCAACGGATCCCCAGAAGCGCTCACCCGGCGGGCGGTCGAGGCGCTCGGGGGGATGGCGCGTTTCGTCCGCAGCGGGCAGAGTGTGGTGATCAAGCCCAACATAGGCTGGGACAGAACGCCGGAGCAGGCGGCCAACACCCACCCCGGGGTGGTTGCGACCCTGGTGCGCCTGGCACTTGAGGCCGGGGCCGGCAAGGTGGCCGTCATGGATCACACCTGCAATGACCCGCGGCGTTGCTACCAGCGCAGCGGCATCGAGGATGCCGCCGCCGACGCCGGGGCCAGCATCCTACACCTGCGCGCGGGCCGCGGGGTCGAGATGGAGATCGGCGGCCGCAGCATGAAGCGCTGGCCCGTGTTCCGCGAGATCGTCGCGGCCGACGTGCTGATCAACGCACCGATCGTCAAACACCATGGACTCTCCCGGGCCACGCTCGGCATGAAGAACTGGTTTGGCGCCATTGACGGCCGGCGTAGCCAACTTCATCAGGATCTGGCCCAATCCTGTGTGGATCTGGCCCTCTTCTTCCGACCGGCGCTCACCGTCCTGGACGGCACGCGCGCCCTCCTGCGCAACGGTCCCCAGGGCGGGGATCTGAAGGACGTCATTGCGCCGCGCGCCGTCATGGCCGGCACCGACCCGGTGGCGATCGAGGCCTTCGGCGCCGGCCTGCTCGATCTGGCGACCGAGGATCTCCCACACGTGGCGCTGGCCGAGCGTGCCGGACTCGGCCGCGCAACCCTCCAGAGACCGGACATCGGCGAGTTCGACCTCGAAGGATGAACCCCGCGATCCGCGGGCTCGCCGGCGGTGCCCGGGGCCCCGCCCGCGCCGGTTTGGAATCCCGGCGGCCGCCCGCACCCCAGCCGGGAGCCGGACGGTCCCCATCCCGGAGGTCAACGCTCCTGTGCCTTGCCACCCTCGGCGATGTAGAAGGTGAGGGTGAAGCTGTCCTGCTCGGCGGTTTGTGGGTCTTGATCCAGGGCCACACCGCTGTCGTCCGTGACCGCGGAGGTGATCTCGAGTTCGTAGGTTCCCCCCGGATTCAACGGATTCACGGGTGTGATCACCAGTTCCTCGGGGGCCAGGGGGAAGTCATAGGTCACGGCAACGTTGCCGCCGCCGGTGGTCAGCCGCACACTGGCCGCATCGACCGTTGCCGGATCCACGGCGCGGGTAAAGACAATCGTGATCTCGGCATCGGCGCCCACTCCCACCTGCCCGGCAACCGGATCGGACGAGAACACCAGGAATGCACAGAAGGACACCCCCGCCGTATCGGCCACGCTGGCGCCCTGGGTATCGTAGATGCGCAGGATCACGCGGTAGGACTCGTCGCACCCGTCGGGGCCCGTTTCGTCGATCTCGCCATCGCCGTCATTGTCCAGACCGTCACACCCGGCGATGTCCTGATGCGGGTATAGATGCTCGACGATCAGCCCCTCCGGGGCGGCCAGGCTGTCCCGCTCCCCATCGCCCCAGATCCAGACCGCCGCGGCGATGGCATCGCCGGCATCCGGGTCGCTGCTGCCGCTGGCGTCGAAATGCACCAGGGCCGTATCTCCCAGCAGGCACTGTCCCCGGTCCCAGACGAGCAGCGGAAGGCTGTTGACGCTGAAGGTCAGCACAAAGGCATCCTTCTGCGGCGTGTGGGGATCCTGATCGAGACGCTGGCCATCCTGATCGACGACACCGCCGGTGACGGTCACGGTATGCTCGCCGGCGCTCAGATTGTTCTCGGGGGTGAGAACGAGAATCGTATCCTCGACCTCGAGGCTGGCGGTGTAGGCGACCGCTTGCTCCCCACCGTCGGTCGTGAAGATCACGTTGTCCGCATCAAGGCTGTCCGGATCGACCGCACGGCTGAACGTCAGGCGCACCGCATCGTCGGGGCGCACCTGCTGCTCGCCGGGAACCGGATCACTGGCAAGGACCTGAAACGTGCAGAAGGAAACCCCCGCGGTATCCCGCACGCTGAAGCCGTAGGCATCCTCGATCTCGAGGATGACGTGGTAGGACTCGTCGCAGCCGTCGAAGCCGGTCTCGTCGATCTCACCGTCGCCGTCGTTGTCGATGCCGTCGCAGCCGGCATTGTCGATCACGACATAGTCATGGGAGGCCCACAAACCGTCCGGGCCGGGCAGCGTCTCCACCGCGCCGTCGCCCCAGTACCAGGTAACCACGGCAATCGAATCCGCCAGCAGCGAGTCCGGATCATAGGAAGCCGTGGCATCGAAGGTCACCACGGCGCTGTCCCCCACCGCGCAGATTCCCCCTCCCCATACGATCACCGGGGGCCGGCCGATTCGGAACGAGGCGTTCAGTTCCTGGTCGCCGGGCGTCTCGGGATCCGCGTCGAAACGCCGCTGCGCCAGATCCCGCACCAACGTACTGACATGCACACCGTAGGTCACGCCGCCGGAGAGGGCGCTGTCCGGAATCAGCTCGATGGTCTCGCAATAGGCGTCACAGACGAGCTGGCACGGCACCTGCCCGCCCGGCCCGGTGATGTAGAGGGTCGCCGGGCTGACCGTACCCGGATCGAGCGGTTCGGAGAAGATCAGTAGCACGGAGCTCTCGGGCACCACATGCTGGTCGCCGTCGGCCGGGTGCATGGCCAACAGGGTGGGCGGTGCGAGGTCGGTTTCGGTCACGATCTGCCCACTGAACGCTTGCCGGCCGTCGATCAGCTCATCCTGGTCGAGACGGTTGCCGAGGGTGTCGGCGACCAGGGTATCCACCGTGACCGTATAGGTCGTGCTGTGCACCAGCGGACTGACCGGAATCAGGCGCAGGGAGTCGGCCGTGGGAGACAGGTCGGATGTGAAGCTGACCAGCACGTTCCACGGATCGCGGATCGAGACGGCCCCGTCGAGCGTGGCCGGGTCGATCGGTTCGCTGAACAGCACGATCGGCGCCACAGTAGTCGGCACGGGATTCTCTTCCGGAAGAAGCGCGATCACCCGCGGCGGGATGGTCTCCGCCCAGGTCGTGAAGCTCCCTCGCCACAGCTGATTCCCGGGCGACAGCGGATCTTGATCGAGCGCATTGCCATACAGATCGGTGATCGTGCTGTTGCAGGTCACGCGGTAGGTGGTGCTGAAATCGAGGGGCGTCTCCGGGGTCCAGGTCACAATGGCCTGGCCGGACTCGTAGCCGAAGATTCCACTGGCAAAATCGCCGCCATCGGGTCCCACGGTGAAGGCCCCAGGCGATTCCACGGTTGTGCTGTCGACCGGCTCGCTGAATTCCACCCGCAGGGTGAGCATGACATCGACACTGTCGCTTCCACTGGGCGGGGCCATGCCCAGAACCATCGGCGGGGTCGTCTCGATCTCGGTGGTGAACGTGCTGGTGAAGGGAATGCGTTCGGGAGACACGGTGTTCTGGTCGAGCCGGTTGCCCACCAGGTCCGTGGCGGTCGTGTCCACGGCCACCGTGTAGAGCGTTCCATAGGCCATCTCGGGATCGGGGTGGAAGGTCCAGAACCGCCAGGTTGGGTCCATGCCGCCGCTGCCCGTGAGCGTGTCCTGGCCGGCGGCCACCGAGAAGGCGGCCGCCACACTGGAGGAGTCCATCGGCTCACTGAACTGCAGGATGATGTTCTCATCCACGGCGACCCCGGTCGCTCCGTGGGCCGGGTCGCTGTGGATCACCCGCGGCGGTATGCTCTCGTTGAGCGTTTGGAAACTGCTCTGGAACGGCTGCAGGCCATCGCTGTCCGGATCCTGATCCAGGCCGAACCCGCCGGGGTTGCGTACCCCCGAAGTCACCTCGATCTGATAGAGCTGGCCATGATCCAGCGATCCGGCCGGCCGGAACCGGGCCTGTACAGAGTCGCTCGATACCTCGATCGCCTGGGCACCGACCGCCTCGGGCGCCCCGGGTCCGGTCGTGCGGGTCACGAGGAAGCTCGCGGACGTCACCGTGTTGGGCTTGACGGGGCGCATGAAGGTCACCACGATCGAATCGTCGATCGCGATGCCGGTGGCGCCGTCGCCCGGATACACCAGCGCCACGCGCGGATGAAGACTCTCCGGTTCGGTCGTGAAGAAGGCCTCATACCGCTGCCGGCCGCTGGCGCTCTCCTGATCGAACCGGCTGCCGTCGATGCCCGTCACCAGGGTATCGACCCACACCTGGTAGGTTCTGAGATAGGCCAGCGGCGCCTGGGGAGTGAGCGTGATTCGATGGGCGGGCTCGACCAGGCGCGTGCACGGAACCGGCACGGCGCCGATCGCCCGGAGTTGTACGGTCTCGCCGGTAACGCTGGCCGCATCCAGGTCGGTGGAGAAGGTGAGCCGGAGCGGCTCGTCCACCGCAACCTCGCTGGCATCCGCCGGCGGTTCGGCGGACACGACTCGCGGGGGATTCTCCGTGCGGAAACGGGCCACGAACGACTGATATCCCACTCGATCCCGATCCTGGTCAAGTGGATGTCCTTGCAGATCGAGCACGTCGCTGGTGACCTCGACCTCGTACATCGTGTCCGGTTGCAGCACGGATACGGGCGTGAAGACATAGACCTGCTGCGCCCCGCCCACATTGTGAATGCGCCCATTGACCCCGAAACTGCCGTTGCGTTTCAGCCAGAAGCTCTGATTCGCGATCACGGTGGCCGAATCCACCGGAACATTGAACGTCACCCTGATCGCCTGGCCCACCTCCACGGCCACCGCCCCGGAGTCCGGAACGGCCGCGATGACCCGTGGGCCGGCGGGCTGCACGCCAATGGTGAAGGGCAGCGCCAGCGGCTCGAGTTCCGGATAGGTCAGGCTGTTGTTGTCGAACGGATCGCCGAAGTGATCCTTCAATGCCTCCGTGACGTGGACCGTGTAGGTCGTCTCGAACCACAGCGGCGCGACCGGGGCCACGGTCACGAGCTGGGCTGATTCGGCCGTATCGAGCACGGCCGGCACCGTCCCCCCGCCCGGACCGGTCAAGAAGACGGCCGAGTCCGACAGACTCGCGTACTGGACCCTGCGGTTCATCAGAAGCCGGAGAGTGACATCCGGGTCCACCTCGATGCTGCCCGGTCCGGGCTCCATCTCGATGAGCCGCAACGGATCGTAGGCCTTCGTCGACCAGGGAATCAGCGCCGACTGCAGGCCTTCCAGATCGGGCGCCGCGTCAAAGGGACGACCCTCACTGTCGAGAAGCGCCGGGGTGATCCGGATGATGTAGGCGGTCCCCATATCGAGAGCCCCGGCCTCGGCCTCCAGGAGAAACTCGGACCCGTCCTCGGGACCGCTCTCCCGGTAGGTGAACGGCACGGCCGAGCCGCTGGCCGACCGTTCCCAGAACACGCCGGCCGCATCCCCCGTCCCGAGCAGGGTCGCGCTGTTCATCGGTCGATCAAACTTCATCCATACCGCGGCGCTCTCGTAGGGCACTTGCTCCCCGCTCGCGGGCCATATCTCGACCAGGCGCGGCAGGCTCATCCATTGGGCCAGAAACGCCGGATAGCTCGGGCCGAAAACGCCCGCCCGCTCCCCGAACATGGGCTGGACGGCAAAGCGCAGCGTATCCTCCCCGGCCTTGCTCAGCGCGGTCCCCACCGGTCCATCCCAGCTCAGGGTCACGGTCGTGTCATTCAGATCGGCCTCGCGTCCGCTCTCCTGCGAGCCGACCACGAACCAGCCGAGATTGTAGGCGGTGGCGCCGGCCACTCGCGGCCAGCTGGCCCCCAGGGTGCGTGATCCTACGCTACCCCACAGCGAGTCCAATCCGACGCGACCCTCGGCCAGCGCCACCGAGATCTCGGCGAGGTGGCCCGGTTTGATGTCGATGCCGCCCTGGCGGCCATACCCCAAGACACCGCGTTGCGTCGAGTCGGGGAGCAGCGCCGATCCCTCGCCGCGGGCGAACAGCTGCACGCTGTAGGGCCCCCCGGCATCCACCGCGAAGGTCGCCATGAAACTGCCGTCGGCGGCGACCGGGACCGTGTCGCGCACGGCCAGCACGCCGCCGGTGCTGATTTCGATCTCGATCGAATCGACCTCCTCGGGCGTCAGGCCCAGGGTCGTGAGGTGGAAGCGCAGGGCGCCGCTCCCCGGGCCGGTCGCATCGCGATCGCACTGCCACACCCCCAACGCCACGACGAAGAGCAGCGCCGTGCTGGCGAGCAGTCGAATCATACCTCGCAGCCTCATGCATCCTCCCCGCGGCCCCGGCCCGCGGCTAGCGCACATCCTGGCTCCGCGCCGCGAAGCGGGTCGCAACCGCCAGCGTGAGGTGCGCGCCAGAAATTTTCCGCCACCCGCTCCGCTCTGCTTCGTACGGCCGCCAGTGTCCGTTCGTCCAGGCCATGGCAATCTCGAACCGCTGCCGGGGCCCCTGCAAGGTCAGCCGGGGTCCCATCTGGGCGCTCCAGCCCTCGCCGTGCGGCAGCCCATCGGGCGAGAGGCGCCGGTGTCTGTAGGCCAGGGCGGGAATCAGATTCCAGGTCTTGCCGAGGACCCAGCCCTCGTAGGCCCCCAGCACGATGCCACTGCTCATCATGATGCCGGGACCCGCTTGCAGCGTGCGACCGTACTCCTGGGCGGCGGGCCATTGCAGGTCACCGCTGGATTCACGACCGGCCGTGAGCTCCAGGCGCAGAGACTCGAGCCGATGCGCGAACCAGCCTCGCAGGGCAGAGCGCCGGTGCGCATCGCGGATCGTCACCCCCTCGAACTCGAGCGCGCCGGCCCATTCGATCTGCAGATGGACGCCCAATTCGGTGTTCGCTTTGCGCAGGGTGGTGCCCACCAGTCCGGAGAGGACACTGCCGCCCCGGATCGTGCCCCCCGAAGAGGGCTCGAAGCCGGCGTGCTGCTCATAGCCGGCCCCGGCCAGGAGATCCCAGCCGCGCGCGGCGGGATGACCCGCCACCACGCCCAGATGGAAGCGGGCTCCGTGGGCCAGCTCCGGCTCGCGGGCCGCCAGAATCGGCTCGGCCAATCGTTGCGCGAGAGCGCGCCCGCCCTCCTTGAGGGCACGGCCGGTCCCACTGCGCAAGCCGGCCTGAAGCCGCCAGGAGGCGCCGGCCGGCTGGTAGTGCAGCAACATGCCCAGGGCGCTGTGATCGCCGAGGTCGAGGGAAACCGGTCCCTCGCCGGTCGCGGAACCGGCCAGTTCGAGATGGGCTCCCAGACCCGCGCCCAGAACCAGATCCGCGTAGGCTCCCAGGCTCTGCTGCGTCGGCTTCCCGTCGCGGCCGAGGGAATCGACCGTTCCCAGGCCGAGATCCCAGGACGCCGACTCATACCACCCCCCGGCTCCAACCACCTCGATGCCGGCGCCGGCCGAAGGGAACAGGACGCCCAGCAGCACCGGCAGAAGCGCGCGGCGCCCCATGCGGAGCCGACCGAATGAGCAGCCCGCCAACATCATCGCCCCTCCAGGTTGCCGGTGATGCGTATCCAACCCGTCTCGGGGAAGTAGGTCAGGGGCGTCCCCCCGGTCCAGGACGTCCCCGCGCGGGAGCCCGGCCCGTGAGACACCAGACCGCCGGCCAGCGCCCACCCAACCCGTTCCAGGTGCGGGCCGAAAACCACCGGCGCTCCGTGGGCCAGGCGAACGAGCAACTCCCGCTCGAGGCGGTCGAGCCCTCTGGCATCGTGCTGCCAGGCCATGCCGTACCAGGCGGCGCGCTCCCCGGCCCCCTCGCGGGCGGCCTGTCGGAAGAGCCGCGACGCGGTCGCGTACGCCTCCGCTTCGATGGCCAGCATGGCCTCGCCGTACAGCCTGGCCCCGACCTCGTTCGGGGCCGGGGGAATCGACAACTCGTCACAGGAGGCGGGATCCTGGCAGACCGGGCTGTACATGATGATCTGACGGATCATCTGGGCCCAGGAAGCCGCATGCTGATCGCGCACGAGCACACCGGCCAGCGGCGGTGACAGCAGCCCTCCATCCTCGGGGGCCAGCCAGGCCATGTTCCATCGCACGTGCTTGTCATCGGTTCGCTCGAGGGTGCCGCTCAAAACGGCCTCGACGCCCAGCATCCGGCCCAGTCCCTGGGCAGGATCCGCCAGGCTGAGCGAACGATCCCGCGGGTCCGGCCGGGGCAGTGACGGCCGTTGCAGCGACTGCCGGTAGGCCTGCTCCAGCGCCTGGCGGCTGGCCGGATCCAGCAACCCGGTCGGCTGCAGATCGTGCTCGGCCTGGAAGTACCCGAGCGCGGCGGACAGCTCTTGGCTCCACTGACCGGTCGGGGTCGCGTCCAGATAGCGCGCCGGGATCTTGGCCTCCGGAGTCTCCGGAGGCGGTCCCTGCGGGACTAGCTGTGAGAGCCGGTAGGAGATCCCCAATATCGTGTTCAGCGGCGGCGCCCCCTGATGTCCCTCGACCGGTCTGCGCGCCGGCGCCGAGAGCGGTGTCGGCTTCCCGGCGGGACGAAGCGATGCCTGCAGGAGGAAGGTCTCGTGGAGGTCCACCGGCCTGGCACCGGGGATCTGCGCCAGGCTGCCGATCACCCAGGAAGCGATCGATACTCCGACCGCCTCGAGCCGATCGGCATCCTTCTGCCGCGTGCTCCCCAGGGCGATCGGTTCCGGAGGCAGAATCAGCAGGTACCCGGTGGTGCTGGGCGGATACTCCCCGGCGCCCAGCAGGGCCGCCACCTGCTTCTCCTGATGAAGCTGGCGGGCGCGAACCAGCCGGCCGGCCGCCAGCTCCACCCACTGCGCCGCATCAACCTGCCCGGGCGACTTCATCACCTGTTGGTAGCCGCCCATAGCCTCCCGCCACTCCCCATCCCGCTCCGCCAGACGCCCCTGCAGATAGCGCACCAGCGAATCGTGGGGATCCACCGCCGCCAGACTCTCCCGAGCTCGTTGCACCTGATCCATGTCGTGAAGCGAGAAGGCCTCCAGAACCGCCCGGGCGCATGCCTGCCGCAGCGCGCTGATCTGTGCCGTGGAAAGCTCGTTTCCGTTGGAGGGACACAGCCACCCCGAACCGAACAGAATGGCGAGGCATCCTGCGAACAGGCCCAGCCGGGCGACGTGACACTTACTCATGCTCGCTCCAATCCCCGGTCCCCTCGTGCAGGGCGTCGCTGATCCAGGCTACCAGCCCGCGGCCCAGCCCGTGGTGCTGGACCAGCTGGCAACCACCCTCCCCCTGGGCCAGCAGGCGCAGCTCGGCGTGTTCATCCATCTGGGAGTATAGGTCGCCCGCCAGGGCATAGCTCTGTGCATCGGTCTGCGCCGCCACGAGCAGCAGCTCGACATCTCGCGCCACGCTCCCGCCGCCTTCGTCCCCACCGCCGCCGGCCAGCCAGCCACGCATCGTCGACCCGGCAACCGGCGCAGGAGCAATCCAGACGTGGTGCGTGATCCGCGCATCGCGCCCCGCCAGGCGTGGTACCAGCGACCCGGTCCAGCCGATGGTCACGAGGCAGATCCGCTCGACTCCGGGCGCCACGAGTTCCAGGCACTGCCGCAGATCGAGCTCGAACCGCCGGCGCAGCGGCTCTGTGGGTCGCTCCCACTCATAGGGTAGCTGATCGGGCATGCGACTGCGACCGGTTCCCCGCGGATCGAGGATGAGCACCTGGCACCCCGCAGCGCACAACCCGGACGGCAGCTTGGCCCAGCATTCGGCCGGATCGCTCTTGCCATCAGAAACCAGCAGGATCGCTGCAGGTGCCATGCGCACGGGCCGATACATGCTGATGTGTAGTTGGAAGCCGTCCGCCGCTTCCAGGATCAGCGATTCGGACCCCGGGCATCCGGCTTCCGTGGAATCGGAGGCCGCCGGCGAAGCCGGCCCGGGCGGGTCAACCTCTGACGTGGCCGGCGCTGCAAACAGAATCGCCACCAGAGCCATGGCAAACAACGGGGCCGGGACAGGACGACGAAGATGACACCGAATCCGTCCGAACAGCTCTACGAAGTGGCGTTCGACGAGCGCCAAGAGCGCTGGTATGTCGCCCAACGGAGTGATCGGCAGATCCAACTTTCGCGAGCCTCCCTGCAGCAGTTGGTGTTCCTCTACAACCAGATCCATCGCGGCAACACCCTCACCCTGATCGAGCGCCGTGCCCTGGAACAGCTGAGTGAGGAGCGCCGGGAGCTGCACGATACCGTGCGCGAGCTCTACGACTACATCGACGCGGAGGCCTCCGCCGAAGACGGCGCCCCGGCTCCCCTCGTGAACCTGCCCCCCCCGGGATCATGGTGGCAGCGAACCCGTTTCCAGGTCGAGCGCTTTCTCTGGCGCTTCCGCCGGGGGGCAGCCTAACACGACAGCCCGCCCGGGGGGAGAGCGTCACGCCCCGCGTCACGCCCCGCGGCGCCCGCCGCGAAGCTCATCGACGACCCGCAGATCCACGCGCCGGCAGCCCAGGTAGTCACGCGGATTGTCATCGCCGTGCCAATCCGAGCCGCCGGTGGCCACGAGCCTGCGCCGCAGGGCCCATTCGCCCAGATAGGCCCTCATCATCGCCGTGTGAGCCGGATGATCGGCCTCGATGCCGCCCAGATCCCAGTCCCGGAAGTAGGACTCCAGGTCGCTGATCGGAAGCAGGCCCGGGTGGGCCAGCACCGGGACGGCGCCATCGGCCCAGACGGCCGCAACGATCTCCTCGGCCATGGCCGTCTCCTTGCGAACAAAGGCCGGACCGCCGTCGCCGATATACCGGGAGAACGCCTCCTGCAACGTCGTGACCGCTCCGGTGCGCTTCAGCGCGTAGGCCACATGCATGCGCCCCACCGAGGCGGCCCCGTCGGCTTCACGCTCCACGTCCCGCGGAGCAATCGATATCCCCTGCCGGCGGAGCCGATCCACCATCGCGAGCATCCGCTCGCGGCGCGCCTGCTGCTGCAGGCGCAAGAGCGCTTCGAGCCGAACGGCCCGCTCGGTGACGAAGTAGGCCAGCAGATGGATCTCCACCTCCCCATCTTGGACGCTGATCTCGCACCCGGGAATGAAGAGGAGCCCCAGCCGGTCGGCTTCCTGTTGCGCCGCGCGATTCCCCCCCAGGGTGTCATGATCGGTGAGCGCCATGGCCTCGAGGCCGGCGCCATAGGCGCGCCGCAGGATCTCCCGGGGTGGAAAACGGCCGTCGGAGACGGTCGAATGCACGTGGAGATCAGCGCCTGCCACTGGCGGCCAGCTCCTCTGTCGGACGCGCAGGAGAGGATGTTGCCGGGACCGAGCCGCACACCGGGCGGGGAAACAACTCGGTGGACCGCACCTGATCTCCACGGCCGAAGGCAAGGCGCACCGCCTCGCGCCCAATGAGATCGCCGAGCCTCTCGAGCAACAGCTCCTCGGCTGGCACGCCGGCGTGCCGCAGGGCCACCTGCACCCCCCCGCGCGTTCCGGGATCGATGTGCAGAAACACGGCCGCGCCGCCGGTCGCCTGCTCCGCGAGCAAGGTCTTCAGCGCCTGCAGTGTCGACTCCTTTTCGGTCCCGTCCATCCGCAGATGCAGGCTCAGATCGTGCCCCCGCCGCAACGTCTCCAGGGGAAAGACCTGTTCAGCGAACAGAACCGGTGTTCGGCCGTCGCGAGCACTCACGCGGCCCTTCACCACCACCGGCGCGTCGACGATCAATTGGGAACGGCAAGCCTCCAACTCCTCGCCGAACGCGAGCGCCTCGAAACTCCCGTGGAAGTCTTCGAGGGCGAACGAGCCCATCGGCTTGCCGCGCTTGGTGGTCCCAAAACGGACGCGGGTCAACATGCCGGCGGTGGTCACCGCCGTGCCATCCGGCTGGCGCACCACCGAAGGGGCCGGTGTCGTCGTCAGGGCACCCAACAGATGCCGGAAGGCGTCCAGCGGATGGTGGCCCAGATAGAATCCCAACGATTCCTTCTCGCGGCGCAGGATCTCGGCCGGATCTTCCTGCGCCACCATCGGAAGCACAGGCTCCTGCTGGGGCACCAGATCGCCCCCAAAGAGCGAGGACTGCCCTCGCAGGCGGTCGCGGCGGGCCGCCGCGGCGCGTTCCAGCGCCAGGGGCAGGGCGGCGGCCTGTTGCGACCGCGTACCACAGAGGGAATCGAGCGCCCCGGCATACACCAATCCCTCCAGCGCCTTCTTGTTCAGGGCCTGGCTGCTCACGCTCTCGCACAGATGGAAGAGAGTGCGGAATTCCTGCTCGGCAGAGCGTGCTTCCAGAATGGCTTCGACCGCCGCATGCCCGAGCCCTTTGATCGCCCCGAGTCCGAAGCGAATGCGCCCCCCCTCGACGCTGAAGGCCTCCACGCTCGCGTTGATGTCCGGGGCCAAGACCTCGATGCCCATCCGGCGACATTCCCCCAGCAGGATCACCAAGCGGTCGCTGTCGCTGAGCTCGGAGGTCATCGTGGCCGCCATGAATTCGACCGGATGGTGGGCCTTCAGATAGGCGGTTTGGTAGGCCAGAACCGCGTAGCCGGCACTGTGCGAGCGGTTGAAACCATAGCCGGCGAAGTAGGCCATCTGCTCGAACACCTGCTCGGCGGTCCGCTTCGCGACACCCCGTTCCATCGCCCGCTCGACGAAAATGCGATGTTGTTCCTTCATCACATCTTCTTTCTTCTTCCCCATCGCCCGGCGCAGCAGGTCGGCCTCGCCCAGGTTGTAGCCCCCCATGGCGGAGGCGATCTGCATGACCTGCTCCTGGTAGACCATCACGCCGTAGGTCGGTTTGAGGATCCCGGCGATGCTGTCATGCTCGTAGCGAATCTCCTCTTGGCCATGCTTGCGGGAGATGAAGGCATCGACCATGCCCGAACCAAGCGGCCCCGGCCGGTAGAGCGCATTCATGGCCACGAGGTCCTCGAGGCATCCCGGGCGGAGCTTCTTGAGGTACTCGACCATCCCAGAGCTCTCGAACTGAAAGACGCCCACCGTCTCGCCCTTCGACATGAGCTCATAGACTTTGGGATCATCGAGCGGGAGCGCCTCGATATCGATCCGGATGCCCCGCCTCTCGAGCAGCGCCAGGGTGTCCTGCACCACCGTCAGGGTCCGCAGACCGAGGAAGTCCATCTTGAGGAGGCCGATCGAATCGCACGAGACCATGTCGAACTGGGTCGTGACCTCCCCTTCCTTCGCGCGGTAGAGCGGCACGTGGTCGGTCAGCGGCGAGGGCGTGATCACGACCCCGGCGGCATGGGTCGAGGCGTGCCGGGTCAGCCCTTCGAGCACCTGCGCGATCTCGATCAGCTCGGCCACCTGCGGATCGGCATCGGCCAACTGCCTCAATTCGGGAGCCTGCTTGAGGGCCTTCTCGAGAGTCATCTTCAGCTCCGCCGGGATCATCTTGGCGATCCGGTCGACATCGGCGTAGGTCATGCCCAGCACGCGGCCGACGTCGCGCACCACGGCGCGGGCGGCCATGGTGCCAAAGGTGATGATCTGGCACACGTTCTCGGCGCCATAGCGATCGACCACGTAGCGGATGACCTCCCCGCGGCCCCGGTCCGAGAAGTCCACGTCGATGTCGGGCATGCTGACGCGTTCAGGATTGAGGAAGCGCTCGAAGAGCAGATTGTACTTGATCGGATCGATATTGGTGATGCCCACGGCATAGGAGACCAGACTTCCGGCGGCGGATCCGCGTCCGGGCCCCACGGGAATCTTGCGGCCGCGGGCGAACTCGATGAAGTCGCGCGTGATGAGGAAATAGCCGCCGTATCCCATCCGGCGGATGATGCTCAGTTCGAACTTCAGCCGTTGGGCAATCGCTTCGCCGTAGTCGCCATACCTGGCCCGCAGGCCTTCCCAGGCGAGATGCTCGAGATAGGCATCCGGATCTGCAAACCCTTCCGGCAATGGAAATTCCGGAAGCTTGAGCTTCCCGAATTCGAGCTCGACGTTGCACGCCTCCGCGATCTTGACCGTGTTCTCGAGCGCCCCGGGCAGGTCGCCGAAGAGGGCGGCCATCTCCTGGGCGGTGCGGTAGTAGAGCTGGTCGGTCCCGAAGCGGAGCCGCTTGGCGTCATCGCGCGCCTTGCCGGTCTGGATACAGACGAGCGCATCGTGGGCCTTGGCGTGGCTCTGTTCCAGGTAGTGGACATCGTTGGTCGCCACCAGCGGCAACCCACTCCTGCGGGCCAGCTCGATCAACCGCTCATTGGCCAGCTGCTCGTCCGCCAAACCGTGGTTCTGCAGTTCCAGGTAGAAGTCCCCGTCGAACAGATCCCGGTACCAGAGAGCCTGCTCGGCGGCATCCTCCATCCGACCGGCGCGGGCCAGCTGATTGACCTCGCCCTTCAAGCAGGCCGACAGCCCGATGAGCCCGTCGGCATGCTGTTTGAGCACCTCCCGGTCGATGCGCGGACGGTAGTAGAACCCTTCCAGAAAGCCGATCGAGGAGAGCTTGATCAGGTTCTCGTACCCGGATAGGTTCTTCGCAAGCAGGATCAGGTGATGTGCGATCTGACCGTTGCGGCGGGCACGTTCGTGCCGGGACCCGGGAGCCATATAGGCTTCGAGCCCCAGGATCGGCTTGATCCCGGCCCTCTGCATCGTCTGGTAGAAGGGCACGACCCCGAACAGATTTCCGTGATCGGTCAGGGCCACCGCGGACATCCCACATCGACGGGTCTTCTCGGCCAGTTTGTCCAGCCGACAGGCTCCATCAAGCAAGCTGTACTGCGTGTGCACGTGAAGGTGTACGAATGGCGGCGTAGACAACTCAGCCCTCCCTGCTGCCTTTGGATCGTCCCGCTGGCGCCGGCACGACGACGCACCCTCCACAGTGTGCCGCCTTCGCGCGCTCCATTCAATCCCACCCGCACAACTTATTACCATACAATACGATAGAAAGCCAGTCCGGCAGAGGCCCTGTTCTCATTGACCCTCGCCCGCCCCATCCCTAGAATGCCCGAGAATCGCTCCTGCCGGCATGTCCGGGCCCCGGCGGCGGCCGGACCCGGCTTCGACGGCGGGATTGTGGCCCAAGAAGTCCCGGATCTGAAGGGGGGATCCGCTGTGCGTGTTCGATCCGACGGTTCGTTGCGTCCGCAGCATCCCGCACCCGCGGCATCCTGGCGGACGCGCCTGGTGTGCATCCTGATCCTGCTACTGGCACTTCCCCGAAGCGCCGCGGCGGCGGATCCACTGCTCACCGTCACGAAAGATACGCTGCTGGGGGCCGTCACCGGCCTGGTCCTGGGGGGCACCCTGACCCTGGTGATCGACGACGAAGGCAAGCGGTCCGAGACCGTGCGCTGGGGCGTGGTCATCGGCACCTTCGCGGGCTTCGGATTCGGCATCTATCATGCCACGCGCGGGGACGGCGACCTGTTCGCCGTGGGCGATCCGCATGGCATCACGATCCGGGAGAAGCTGCAGCTCTCCGGGGGTTCCGATACCCTGACCTTGGCCGCTGTTGCGGGAGCGGCGCGCGAGCGATGCGCCGAGCGATGCAAGGATGTCAGCCCCGCGGCTCTCACGGAGGGTGCCACACCCGGCTGGTCCCTCCGGCTTCCGCTGGTGCAGGTGAACTGGTAGGCCGGCGCGTCGCATGGCAGGACCGTGTGGATCATTCGGCCCCTGCCGGTGTGATGCGTTCCCCATGGAGGAACTCGAGATGGCGACCGGTAAGCAAGCAAAGAAGCGCATGACCAAGAAGAAGAGTACGCCCAGCCGGCGGGTGGCCAAGAAGACGGCCCGCGGCAAGGCCACTGCCAAGAAGCCCGGCACACACCGCCCGGGCGGCACGACCACGGTCACCGCGAAACGGAAGGCAAGCAGCAAGAAGGTCGCGCAGAAGAAGGTCACCAAGAGGAAGGTCACCAAGAAGACGACTCCGCCGGCCGCCAAGAAGAAGGTTGCCAAGAAGAAGGTCGCCAAGAAGACGACTCCGCCGGCCGCCAAGAAGAAGGTTGCCAAGAGGAAGGTCGCCCGGGCGGCTTCCAAGGGATCCACGAGGAAGAAGCTGACGCGAGCGCCGCGTTCCCAAACGAAGATCTCCCGACCTTCCTCTTCTTCCACGGGCGGTGCCGGGAAACCGTCCCGTCCGGAACTCGATGCAGCCTACGCCCAGATCCGCGCCCTCGAGATCAAGCTCCGCAAGGCCGAGGCCCAACTCGAGGAGACCGACCGCAAGAACCTTCGTGCACAGCTGCCCTTCGAGGAAACCCGGTCCCGGCCGCCGCTCACGGGCGCGGGCCGGGGAGCCGCGGCGCCGTCCGAGACCCTCGAGACCGAGTCGATGGATTTCCCCGAAACCAGCGACACCGCCCTGGAGGAGTTCGCGGACGAGGGCGCCTTCGAGCCTTCCCCGCAGGAAGAAGAACCTCCGCCGATCGAAGATGACGACCTGGCCTATGACGTCTACGATGATGACGATGACTTTCTGGCGCCCAGTCTCGGGGGCGCGGAACGGCGCCGGGAACTGGATCGCGAGCGGGCGGATCGGGAACTCGAGCTCGGGGACGAGGAATACTGGTGGGTGTGCCCGAAATGCGGGGAGCATCTCAGCGAGCATGAATTCGACAACATAAAGGTAGAACGATGCGAGAGCTGCGGAGTAGTCTGTATCGACAAGGCGGAGGTCGAACTCCTGCTCCAGACCGAGGACGGCCGTATGGTGACCTATCGGGTCCGCGGCCTGTTCCAGTAGCATCGGCGCCGGCCACCGCACGGCAGCGTACATCGGCGGATGGCGCTGTGGCCTTCCCCGGCCCGAATGGCCGCGCCGCAGGCGCGTCGTTCCCGCGATTGTTGCTCGACCGCCTGGCGCTGCTCCTGGGCATCCTGACCCTGCTGGCGGGGTGTGACGCGTCCCGTACACGGCCCGACATCATTCTGATCACGCTCGACACCACGCGGGCGGACCGGCTGGGCTGCTACGGGTACCCGTTGGCCAGCACACCGCACCTTGACGCCTTCGCCACCGAGGCCATCCTGCTCGAGAACGCCGTGACGGCGATCCCCATCACGACCCCTTCGCACGCGACGATGTTCACCGGTTTGACCCCGCTGCGTCATGGAGTGCACAACAACGGCACCTTCTACCTCGATCCCCACCACCTGATTCTGGCCGAGCAGCTCGCCGCGCAGGGCTATCAGACAGCCGCGTTCGTGAGCGCCTTCGTGCTGCACGAGCAGTTCGGACTGGCCCGGGGATTCTCGGTCTATGACGATGATCTGATCGACGAGCGTAGTGCGTTCGAAACCAACGCCCGGGCGCTCCCCTACCTGCAGCAGGCCGGGACCGACCCCCTCTTCTTGTGGGTTCACTACTTCGATCCCCACACCCCCTGGGAACCGCCCGAGCCGTTCGCCAGCCAGACGCGCGGCACGGTCTACGACGCCGAGATCAGCGCAATGGATGCGGCCTTCGGAGACCTGATTGCGGCTCTGCGTCAGGCCGGCCGCTACGAAGACGCCCACATCTTCGTCCTCGGCGACCACGGCGAGGGACTGAGAGATCACGGAGAGAGGGAGCATGGCATCTTCCTGTACGAGGAGACGCTGCGCATCCCCTTCCTGTGGAAGCCCCCCCAATCCACCGGGGGGCGCCGCGACGCCACTCTGGCGGGAACCGTCGACCTTCTGCCGACCGTGTTCGAGTTGGTCGGCCTGCCGGCGCCGGCGCAGGAATCGGTGGATGGCATATCGCTGACCGGTTTGCTCACGGGAGAAAAACTCCCTGCCCGCGATGGCCTGTATGCCGAGACCCTCTTCCCCTACTACAACTTCGAGTGGAGCCCGCTGTTTGCCTGGCGCACGGCGCAGGCCAAATTCATCGAAGCCCCCCGGCCGGAGCTCTACGAGCTGAGTCGCGACCCACAAGAGCGTGAGAATCGCTATGCCGAGGATCTGGAGCGGGCCACCCGGATGGCCAAGCGCTTGCGAAACTACCGCTTGCGCCATGGACAGTCGGCGACCATCCCGGAAGAGGGCAGCATCTCGCCCGAGGTGGAGGAACGCTTGCGCAGCCTCGGATATGTCTGGACGGCCGGTTC
The DNA here is from genome assembly GCA_964417675.1 of uncultured bacterium. Classification (GTDB taxonomy): domain Bacteria; phylum Eisenbacteria; class RBG-16-71-46; order CAIMUX01; family WJJG01; genus CAYQJL01. The sequence goes on from CAYQJL010000170.1 coordinate 68,505, forward strand.
AGACCGCGCGAGCGCACTCGATTCCCTGCCGGACCCGAAGGACATGATCGAGGTCCACTTCGAATATGAGCAGGCCAAGGAGGCAATGGACGAGTCACGCTGGGATGACGCGATCGCCTCCTTCGAAATCGTGTTGGCCGGAGCCCCACGAAACAGCGTGGCGATTCTGGGCATGGGAATCGCTCTCGAGGAAGCCGGCCGGCCCCGCGAGGCCCTGGTTCATCTCGAACGACATCTGGAGCTCAAGCCGAGGAATGCCGTTGCCCAAGAACGGCGCGGCGATGCCCTCTATCAACTGGGCCGTTGGCAGGAAGCATTGGAGGCCTATGAAGCGGCGCTGGGCAATCAGAACGCCTTCCTGGCCCTGGCCCGCAAGCGGGCCCTGACCCACATCCGGATGGGCCGCTTCGACCAGGCCCGCGCGCGGTTGCAGGAAGGCAAACATCGCACGCCGGCGGAGCAGCAGGATCTGTGGGATCGCTGGGAGTCGGCCACCCGCACGCTGGCCGACCTGGGTGTCGAACGGCCCGCGGCGGACGAGGCCGATTGGGTGCACCAGGTCAGGGCCGCTCTGTCTCTGGGCATGCAGGACCTGGCCGACCATCTCCTGAACAGCGGGGAGCTGCAGTTCCCCACGGCCGCGTGGCGTCTGCGCGCCGAGGAGGCCCAGATGCGCGGTGACTGGAGCGAGGTCGCGCGCTGCGTCCGCCGGGGGATCGACCTCGGTGACCGTTCGGTACAGCTCTACCTCACGCTCGTCCTCGCCCACCTGCAACTGGGCGACAGCGAGGCCGCCGAGAGAGCCGCTGTCGAGGGCAGCCAAAGTACCGGCGACCCGGGCGGCAGCCTGCACTACAACCTGGCCTGCCTCCTGGCGCGCCGCGGCGCCGAACGCCAAGCGCTGGATGCTCTGGAGCAGGCCCTTGCCCGTGGGCATCGGCGGGCCGACCTGCTCGATCAGGATGCCGACCTAGAGCCCCTGCGCGCGCATCCCCGCTTCCAGGCCCTGCGGGCGACCCTGCCCGCCGACTCCGTCACACGCTAGGCTCGCGACCGGCTACCGCCGCTCCTCCCCCAGCGTGATCTTGACCACCTGCACCCCGTAGGGATCCGCGTCCAACACCTCGAACGTCGCTCCATGCAAGGAGAAGCGCTCCCCCTTGCGCGGCACTCGTCCGGCACGGTTCATCACCAGGCCCCCGACCGTGTCAAACCGCGTCTTGGCCAGTTGAATCCCCAGCGCCTGGTTGACATCGTCGATGTCCGCCAGGCCGTCGGCGATGAAGACTCCGGGAGCCAACTTGCGGATCTTGCGGTAGCTGCGCTCGCGATCGTGATCGTCGGCCATTTCGCCCATGATCTCCTCGACGATGTCCTCCACCGTCACGATCCCGCTGCAGGATCCGAATTCATCGACCACGACGGCCATCGGGTTGCGGGTCTTCTGGAGTTCGATCAACAGATGATCGATCCTCTTCGTGTCCGGAACAATCGGCACCTCGCGTACATACTTGGCCACGCTCTGGATCGCATCGACCCGCGGATCGTAGAGCAGATCGAACACATTGACCACGCCCACGATGCGATCATCGCGGCGTTCGTAGACCGGCAGGCGCGTGAACCCGTGGCGACGAACCATGGCCCGGGCAACCTCCACGGTCGTCTCCTTCTTGATGGCGATCACCTGGTTCAGGGGAATCATGACCTCGCGCGCCACGGTCTCGCGAAACTGAAGAAGCGACTCGAGCATGCGCTTCTCGCGATGGCCGGCTTCGTCACCGCTCTCGGTCTCCCTCACCAGAACCTTCAGTTCCTCGCGCGTCACCAGCAGCGCGCCCCCACCCCGGCGCTTGTCGCGCAGCAGCAGGCGCATGTAGAGCTCGAAGGCATGGGTCAGGGGCAGGAAGAGGTAGTGCAGGAACTCGAGCAGGCGCGAGCGGCGCATGAGGAGCTTCTCGCCCTCGCGCTTGCCGATCACCTTGGGGACGATCTCAGCGGTGACAACCACGATGACCGTGATGCAGGCGGTCGAGAGCACCGGCGCCAGCCAGCCGTGTCCGAGCACACGATCGAACAGCTCGGTGGCCACGGCGGCCGCCAGCACATTCAGCCCCGCCTGGCCGATCAGGAACATCACCAGGAGATGCTCGCGACGATCCAGCAGCCGCATGGCCCGCAGGGCCGCCGGCACCCCGCTCTTGGCACGCTGGCGGACCCGCAGGCGATTGGAGGAAATCAACGCCATCTCCGTGGCGGAGAAGAAGGCCGAGCCGACCAATGCGATCAGCAAAATGCAGAGCTGCACGAGGACGAAGGTCAGCAGGCTCATACCTTCTCTCCGGATTCCTCGGCGGCCTGGATCTCCACCAGGACCTTGCGGATCTGATGACGGGCGACCTCGAGAACATGAAAGCGCACGCCCTCCCATTCGATCACCGCCCCCACCGGGGGAATCCGCCCATGAACCTCGCACAGAAACCCGTTCAGGGTGACCGCGGACTCATCCGGGAGGTTCAGGTGGAGATCCGCATTCAGATCCGCGAGGTCGGTGCGTCCGCTGACGATGAAGAGCCCCTCGCCCCGCTTGCGAATCGGCGCCTCTTCGAGGTCGAATTCGTCGTAGATATCGCCCACGATCTCCTCGATCACATCCTCCCGGGTGATGATCCCGACCATCTCACCGAACTCGTTGACCACCACCACCATGGCGGTCTGCGCGCGCTGCATCTCGGAGAAGACGCGGCTGACCGGCGCCGGTTCCGGCATGAACAGGATCGGGCGCAGGATCTCGGCCGGATCCCGCTCGGGGTTCAGAAGAAACTCCTTGGCCGAAACGAAGCCGAGCACATCATCCGGATCCTGCCGGTAGGCGGGATAGCGGGAGTGGCGGGTCTCACGCAGCATGGCGATCACTTCGTCCCGCGGACTGGCCAGATCCACATCGAGGACATCGACGCGCGGGGTCATGATCTGCTCGGCCGTCCGCTTCGAAAAGCCCAGGATGTTCTGCACCATCCGGCTTTCATTGCGCGTGATGACCGCCGCATCACTGTCGACATCCTCCAGCAGAGCGTGCAACTCGGCACGGGAGATGAGGCTTGCGGACGCCACGCGTATCCCCTGCCCGCCGGGCACCCAGCGCAACACCCTCAGGGACAGGGCATGCATCGCCTGGCTCAGCGGCGCCAGCACATGCGCGATCGTGACCAGGATGCCGGAGGTCCAGCGCGCGGTAGCCAGGTTGTGATTGACCGCCAGCGTCTTGGGCGTGATCTCACCCACGAACAGCACCGCGAGGGTGACCACCAGGGTCGCCACTCGGACGGCTTCCCCCTCGTGGCGTCCGCGCAGCAGCGTCAGGAAGAAGTAGGTGGCTATCGCGGAGAGGGCGATGTTGACCAGGTTGTTGCCCACCAGAAGGGTGGTCAACGTCTTGGACGGATCCTCGAGCAGCTTCGAAACACGCCGGGAGGCCCGATCGCGGCGCGCGGCCAGGCGGTGAAGCTGCAGCCGCGAAAGGGAAAACAGCGCAGCCTCCGACCCGGAGAAGTAGGCCGAGCCGATCAGCAGCAGGAACATGACAATGAGAATCGATGGCACCAGTCCTCCCAGAACAAAGCTCTGTCTGGAGTTACGCAACCCGGGCGCCCACAAGCCGAGTTGCAGTCTAGGCATCCCCCTTCCCAGGGTCAAGCCGTCGATGGCGGCGTTGGGCTCCGGCAGCTTGCGCAAGCGAACACTTGCTCCCATGGGACGGGGTAGCATAGAATGTTCCGACGCTGACGACTGGGCACAATGTGCATTCGAAAGGATCCCGCTCCCGGGTGGGTGAGGAGAGGAAAGTATGGCGCTTTTCGAGACCATGCGCGAGAACACCAAGGTTGTTCTCTGGATCACCGTAGTCGCATTCGTGGGCCTCATCTTTCTCGCGTGGGGCGCGGATTTCAGCACCCGGGGCAGCGCCGGCCGGTCGGGGGAAGCCGGCGTGGTCGCCAAGGTCAACGGCCAGCGCGTCTCCTGGGCCGAATACAGCGACGCGATCCAGCAATCCTGGGCCGCCTACGAGCAGCAGGTCGGGCGGCGCCCCGATCAGGCCGCCGAGCTGCAGATCCAGGCGCAGGTCTGGGACAACCTGATCACCCAGGCTCTGTTGCGCCAGGAAGCCCAGCGCCGCGGCATCACGGTCACCGACCGCGAAGTTGCGATCGCCCTGGCCAACAACCCTCCGGCCCGCTTCCAGGCCAATGCAGCCTTCCACACCGACGGCCGCTTTGACATTCAGAAGTACCAGAGCTACATCGCCGATCCGCGTACGAACACCCTGCCGCTCGAGCGCGAGCAACGGGATCTGGTGGCTACGGAGAAGCTCCGTCTGATGCTTTTCGCCCAGATCAAGGTGTCCGAGAATGAGGTGCGCGACACGTGGCTCGAAGATCACCAGACCTGCAGCTTCGACTATGCGGCCATCCCTTATGCGCAGATCCAGCTCGATGCCGACCAGATCGGTGACGCCGAACTCGAGGCCTATCTGCAGAGCCACGCCGGCGAGTTCCGTCGCGACACGCGGGTCATCCTCGAGCATGTTCGGATCAACAAGACCCTCTCGGCCACCGACAGCCTCGATGCCCGCACCGAGATCGAAGATGCCTACCGGGAGACTCAACGGGGCGAGGATTTCGACACCATCGTTCTGATGTACTCGGAAGCGGCGGCCAGCCGCCGGGGCGGCGATCAGGCGGCCTTTCTGACACGCGGGCAGATCAGCCAGCCCGAGGTGGCCGCGGCGGCCTTCTCGCAGCCGATCGGGCAGCCCGGCGAGATCCTCTCTTCCCGGGACGGCTTCCACATCCTGCGTGTGGATGCACGCGAGGAGCAGGATGGCCAGGAGAAGGTGAAGCTGGCCGAGGTGTTCGTTCCGCTGGTCATGTCGATGGATACCAACATCGGCTACCGCGACCGCATGATCGATCTTGCCGACAGCGCTGCGGTGGTGGGATTCGCCGAGATGGCCGAACGCGAGGGACTCACCGTCAACCGGACGGCCCCCTTCGATCGCGAGTCGTTCGTGCCGGGCCTTCTGCGCATCGCTGCCGCGTCGGAGTTCGCCAAGAGCGCCAAGGTCGGAGAGATCTCCAAACCGATCGAGACGGCCGACGCCTGGTACCTGCTCCACCTCGCGGAACTGCTGCCGCCGGCCATGCCCAAGCTCGAGGAGGTGCGCGACCGGGTGCGCGGCCGCTACCTGAACGCGCAGCGCAAGGCGCGTGCCACGGAGCTGGCCGAAGCCATCCTGGATGAGGCCCGCCGGGGCGCAGCGTTGGAAGAAGCGACCGCGAGCCAGAGTCTGGCCACGTTCGCGAGCGCCGACAGCGTCAAGCTGGCCGGTTTCGTCTCCGGCCTGGGCACCGCGCCGGAGGTCACGGGAACGGCGCTGGGCCACGGCCCGGGACTGGTGCCCTATGTGCTGAACACGCAAAGCCATGCCATCGTGCTCTCGGTGAGAAGCATTTCGGAGGTGGACGAGGCCGCCTTGGCCGAAGCCCGCGACCAGACCGAGGCACTCCTGCTGCGGCAGAAGCAGAACCAGGCGCTGACCAGCTGGCTCGAGACGCTCCGGACTGAGGCCAAGATCGAGGACTTCCGCTTCTCGGTGGCGTCGCTCTAGCCTTCGGTTCCGACGCCGGGGCGCGGAATCGTTCGCCGCGCCCCGCTGCCATCCGCATCCGCGCGCCGGGCCCCCTGCCATCGGAAGCCGAGGACGCACGCACGTGAGTTTCCTGCGCGAGAGCCTGCTCAGCTTCGGATCCAGAATCCTCCTGGTTCTGGCCAATCTCCCGGTTTCCATGCTCATCGCCCGCCGGCTGGGCCCGGAAGGCCAGGGCATCTACGCCTCGGCCACGACCTATGCCACCACGGTCGCCATCGTGGGCCTGTTGGGCATCGACACCGCGCACACCTACTTCCTGGCCGCGGGGCGCTATCGGAGTGCGGCCATCCTCGGCAACTCCCTGCTCGTACTGGGTGTGCTGTCGGCCGTCCTGATTCCGCTGTTTTCCCCGATCATCGCGCTGGCCACCCGCGGGCAGGGGGACGAATTGCACGCCTATCTCCATCTGGCAGCCATCCTGATCCCGATCGTGGGCGCTCGCTACCTGATGCTATCGGTGTTCATGGCCCGCCGCCGGATCAACCAGTTCAATCTGGTCTACGTGGCGGGCAATCTGCTCATGGCACTTCTGCTGGCCGCCGGATTCTGGGGATGGAACGCCGGTCCCCGCTGGTCGCTGTGGGCCTTCGCGATCAGCCAGCTGGTCATGTTGCTGCTGGGCGGCATCTGGATCGTGCGCGGCCGTCTGATCCGCGCCGGGCGCCCGGCCTTCTCCCTCGCGCTGCTGCGAGCTTCGCTCAGTTACGGCCTGCGCGGCTTCCTGGCCACGATCCTGACCACATTCGTCTACCGGCTCGACACGGTTCTGGTGATCCGCTGGCTGGGCGTTGCCGCTCAGGGCCACTACTTCATCGCGGTCTTCCTCGCCGAGAAGCTCACCCACATCTCGGCCAGTGTTCAGGCGGTGCTCTTTCCCCATGTATCGGGACTGACCTCGCGGGAGGCCGACCGACTCACGCCGCGGGTGCTGCGCCACACACTCCTCTGGGTTCTGCTGGCCGCGGCGATCCTGTTCGCCCTGGCGGCGCCTCTGGTCCAGGTCATCTACGGGCGCGCCTTCGATCTCAGCGTGGCCCCGATGCGCATCCTTCTGCCCGGCATCGCCGCTCTGGCCATCGCCAAACTGCTGAGCGCCGATCTCTCCGGCCGCGACCGGCGTTTCTACCCCACCGTCATCATGACCGTGGCGCTGCTGATCAACATCGCCCTGAATCTGGCCTGGATCCGCTCCCACGGCATCGTGGGGGCCGCCTGGGCCTCAACCCTGGCCTACGGGGGGCAGGCTGTCCTGATGCTGCTGTACTTCTGGCATGTGACCGGCGCCAGTCCGCTCCAGGTGTTGCGCCCCGACCGCGAGGATCTCGCCGCCTATCGCCGGCTGCTCGGGCGCCTGGCGGCCCGCGGGAAAGTAGTGCCCACCCCAGGCCGATCCATGAAAGGACAGGCGGCCGCCCCCCGGCCGGCGGGGGGGCCTGGCGGCCACACCCGGGGCAGCCCCTCCTCCCCACCGGAGAGCCCTGACCCACGGCCCGAGGACAAGGAGCGTTCGTGAAACCGGAGTGGATCGAGATGGATGAGGCGCGCTATGAGGAAGTGCTGGGTCGCTCGCCCGGCGCCACGTTCTATCACACCCGCGCCTGGGCCCGCATCGTCACGGCCAGCTTTCCGTCGCTCGAGGATCACTCCGGCCTTCTGCGCGTGGGAGAAGACCTGCACGCGGTACCGCTCTTCCGCTGGTCACGGGCCGGGGGCCTTCTCAGGACCCTGCACAGCAGCTTCCCCTTTCTGTACGGCGGGCCCCTGCCGGGTGGCGTACAGGCGTGGGAGGCGCTCGGCCAGCGGATGGCCCGCGGCGCGGGGTCGGCTCGCTTGACGGGCAACCCGTTCGCACCCCAGGCGCCGGCGGCCGGCGGCCGCGCGGGAAGCATGCGGATGCCGCTGGACGCGCAACCGGACTACACCCACATCCTGGACCTTCCCGAGTCGCCGGCGACCTATTGGGATCAGGTGCTGACCACTCAGAAGCGCAACGACATCCGCCGTCTGACTCGCAAGGGCGTCCAGGTGGGGCTCTCCGACAGCCCCGCGGACATCCGCGCCGTGCATGCACTGTATCTGAAGCGGATGGCCGGCTGGACCCAGCGACCTGGGATCATCTACCCGCTGCGGCTGTATCAGCAGATGATGCGAGCCGGCGGCGGCGCCGTGCGTCTGTATGTCGCCCGTTTCGAAGACACGCTGATCGGGGGCACTTTCGTCTGCCGGTACAACGGCCTGGTCCACTATCATGCCGGGTACTTTGAGGACCAGGCTCGGCACCTGCGCCCGAATGTCCTGGTTCAGGAGCGCATCATCCGCGATGCGATCGAGGATGGCTATCGGCGCTATGACATGCTGCCCAGCGCGGGAATCGAATCGGTGGAACGATTCAAGGAGTCCTTCGGTGGACGGCGCGCCCCGCTTGCCTGCTGGACGAAGGCAGGGCGGCTGCATCGCTGGGCCGCACACCTCAAGCGCGCAACCGGAATCGCCCAGGGGAAGGATCAGAAGCAATCATGACCCACCAGACGTTGGCCATCGACGGCGGCACGCCGGTGCGCGGGGACTATCTGGTCTTCGGGCGGCCGGACATCCACGAGGAAGAGATCGATGAGGTGGTTGCCACCCTGCGCTCGGGATGGCTCGGCACCGGCCCCAAGGTGGCCGCCTTCGAGGAGGCCTTCCGTGAGTATGTGGGCGCCCGCCACGCCATGGCGCTCAATTCATGCACCGCCGGGTTGCATCTGGCCATGATCGCCGTGGGTGTGCAACCCGGCGACGAGGTCATCACGACCCCGATGACATTCGCCTCCACGGCCAACGTCATCACCCATCTGGGCGCCAAGCCGGTCTTCGTCGATTGCGAGCGGCATTCGCTCTGCATCGATCCAGCCGCCATCGAAGACAAGATCACGAGCAGGACACGCGCCATTCTGCCGGTCCACTTCGCGGGCCGGGCTGCGAACATGACCGCGATCGGCGCGATCGCCGCGCGTCACGGGCTCAAGGTTGTCGAGGATGCCGCGCACGCCATCGAGACGGTGCATCAGGGCAGGAAGATCGGTCCACTCAGCGAGTGCACCGCATTCAGTTTCTATGTCACCAAGAATGTCATCACCGGCGAAGGCGGCATGGTGACCACCGACAATGCCGACATTGCCGATTGGATCAAGGTGGCCGGGCTCCACGGGTTGTCGCGCGATGCCTGGAAACGCTACTCGGACGAGGGCTTCCGACACTATGAGGTCATCTTTCCCGGATTCAAGTACAACATGATGGACCTGCAAGCCGCGCTCGGTTTGCATCAGCTGCGCCGCGTGGAGGAGAACCTGAAGCGCCGCGAGTCGATCTGGCAGCGCTACCGGCAGGACTTCGCCGACCTGCCCCTGGCCTTGCCCGACGAGCCTCCGGCGGGCGACCGGCATGCCCGACATCTCTTCGTGATCCTGGTCGATCTCGAGCATCTACGCGTGGATCGCGACGCCGTTCTCCAGGCGCTGCATGCCGAGAAGATCGGTACCGGTGTTCACTATCGCGCCCTGCACCTTCATCCCTATTATCGCGAGACCTACGGCTACCGGGAAGGCGACTTTCCCAATTCCGAATGGGTCGGCCAGCGAACACTGTCGCTGCCGTTGTCCTCGGGATTGAACGATGGCGATGTGGCGGATGTCATCGCGGCGGTCCGGCGGGTGCTGACCGCCTACCGATCCTAGACGGAAACTCGCGCGACGTGCAGGCTGTACATCCCTGTCCATGACCGCCATGTTTGAGACTTTGTCTCATCTATCGCGCCCCGGGGCACGGACTTAACTAGTTGATATTGAATGCTTTACAGACTTCAACCGTGACGAAATGGGGTCCCAACACATGCCCTCTTCACCGGAGGAGG
>CAYQJL010000171.1:0-4210 GCA_964417675.1 uncultured bacterium
TGAGGAGCAGCCTGGGAAAGCGCATCGATGGAGGATGACACCGGACCTCACAGAGCCGCCAGCAGGCCCACCTTGCGCTATTGTTGCTTTGGAGGAAGGAGACGCATGGATACTGGCGCCGACACTCACGTCGTGTACGAACCCGTCGTGGTCACTCGAATCCCGGACGACGACGAGAGCATGTGCGTGCACACGCTTCTGGAGCAGGAGGGCATCATCGTCTCCGCGTGCGAGTCGATGCAGCACGTCATCGATCAGATCGAGAAGGGTGCCGGTCCCATTATCCTCTCCAGCGAAGCTCTGAGCGATGTCGACTCCGGATCGCTGTTCAGCTACCTGAGCACCCAACCCTACTGGTCCGATGTGCCGGTCATGGTTCTGGAATCATCACCGGGGCAGAACGGCGGCGTCATGCGGCTCCTGAATCAGAGAAATGTCACGATCCTGAAACAACCGGTGGAGGCCGAGACCATTTTGGGGCTTGTCCGAGCGGCGATCGAATCCCGGCGTCGCCAGGTGCAGCTGCGCGACCTCTTGCAGCATCTGGAGGAGTTGCACCATCGGGCAACTTCCCGGGCGCGGCACCTCCAGCGTCTCACCATGAGGCTGGCCCGGGCGGAACATGACGAACGGGCCCGGATCGCGAGTGTCATCCATGATGAGTTCCAGCAGCTTCTCGTGGCCGCACGCATGCGGCTGGGCTCGATGCTGTCGAAGGACGACGGCGGCGCCATCCCCGCCCCCGCGGTCACCGAAGGGTGTCAGGATGTCGATGAGCTGCTGGAAGACGCGCTGCGCGCTGCGAGAAATCTCACCCGCGAGCTGGCCCCGCCGATTCTGCGTCACGGGGGACTGATTGCCGCCATCCGCTGGCTGGCACAGACATCCGAGGAGAGACACAACCTGACGGTGACGGTGAAGGTCGATCCCGAATCGGACGAACTGAGCCGGCACATGCAGGTGTTCCTGTTCGAGGCTGCCCGGGAACTCCTCTTCAACGTGGCCAAGCATGCCGGTGTGCCGGCGGCCTCGGTGGAGCTGACGGCACGGGACGGAAGCATCTTCCTGTCGGTCAAGGATGACGGCCAGGGCTTCGATCCGGCCACTCTCGAGGATGAGAGTGAAAGGACGGGCGGGTTTGGTCTTCTCAGCATCGGGGAGCGGGCCTCCCTGCTGGGGGGGGATCTGCAGGTCCATGCGCATCCGGGAACGGGGTGTGCCGTGTCGATCTGCTTGCCGACTACGGCCCATGGAGAAGAGGGCGAACATCCAAGCGGAGCGGATGCGGAGCTGGAGCGAATTCTTCCGTCACCGGTTGAGTACTTCCGGAACGGGGATGCTCCCAAGAGGGTCCTCATCGTGGATGATCACAAGATCGTGCGGCAGGGCATCGCCACGATGCTCGCGCGGCAATCGGACATCATCGTTGTGGGTGAGGCCGCCGATGGGGAGGAGGCCGTCGAGAAGGCGCGAGCATTGCAGCCGGATGTGATCCTCATGGACGTTTCCATGCCGGGCATGAATGGTATCGAGGCTACCCGGGCAATCCATGCCGAGATGAATTCGGTCGTTGTCATTGGGCTTTCGATGTTCGAGATGGAAGAGATCGGGCAGCAGATGCTCGCCGCCGGAGCAAAGAGCTATCTGTCCAAGAGCGGACCCGCCCGCCAGCTGGTTGAAGAGATCCGCACCTCCTGAAGTCCCATCGGAAACTGGGGCTGAAGGTCGATGCTGCGGCTCGAGATCCCGGCGCTTCATCGGCTGCGCTCGTCTGCTGCGCCGGTCGTTCCCACCGCATTCCTGGTCTCGGAGAGAGCGGACAGGGGAATGGCAAGCTGCAGGCGGGAGCCCACGCCGATGGCGCTCGAGACATCGAGGCGTCCATGCAGTGCGGCCAGCCGTTCCTGAATATGGAAGATCCCGAATCCGCATCCCTCTTGGGTCGGGTCGTCGAAGATGCGGGGATCGAAGCCACGGCCCTGGTCCGCGACCGTGATCAGGATGCATTCATCCTCACAGGACATGCAGAGTTCGGCCCGCGCGACGCCGGCATGTTTCACGACGTTGAAGAGCATTTCACGTGTGGACTTGTAGAGAAACATTGCCATCGCCTGGGGCATGGCCGGAGCGTGATCCGGGACGCGAACCGCGACCTCGAGATTGCGAAAGCGTTGAAACCACCCGCCCAGCCAGGCGAGGGCCTCGCAGAGCTGGCCCATCCGCAAGGGCGGCGGAACCAGATCGACCGTCAGGTCACGGGTGGCCTGGATCGACTGCGCCAACAGGCTGTCGACCTCTTGGAGATCGGCTTGGAAGTCCGGGTCCGCCGAGCCGATCGCCTGGGGAATCCGCATGCGAGCCGCGACCAGCAACTGCTGGAGGTGGTCGTGGAGAATGCCGGCGAGCCGCACCTGCTCTTGCTGCTCGGCATCATTGAGCTTGACGGCGAGAGCTTGCAGTCGTCGCGCACGACGTTCCGCCTGGGCGGCCCGTTCCGCCAGACGCGCTTCGAGCTGGACGGCTTGATGCTTGAGCGCTTGATAGTCCCGCTTCTGTTCCGTGATCTCGTGGGCGATGACGCAGACCGCGGCGGTTGTGCCCTGGGCGTTCTTGAGCGGCAACCAGTGCGCGATCCATGTCCGCCAGACGTCGGAGGGGGCCGGCCTGCGCGCACTCATTTCTTGGTTGAGAATCGGCTCTCCGGTCTCGAGAACCTGCCGGTGCAGTCTTCCGGCCGACTCGGCGAGATCGGGAACAACCTCGGCGCAGGTTCGTCCCAGGTGTTCGCCGGCCGGTAGGCCGTTGATCTCAGCCATGTGTCGGTTGATACGAAGATACCGAAGATCCTTGTCGAGAATGCACACCGCGAACGGGGCGTGCCGGTAGATGGCCTCGATTTCCTGGATCCGGACCTCCATCGATCCATCGCCGCGGGAAGACTCAGCCCAAGGGCCGCTCTCCGCGGATGGGTCGCCCTCCGCGTATGGCGCGGAGGCCAACGGGTCCGTCAGGGAGGCATTCTTGATCTCTGCATCACCCATCTGGCAGCACGCGTCCTCCGTTCGAAGTTCGCCAGCCTCAGTTTGCCAGGACGAACCGAGAATACCCAAGAAGGAGGTGCTGTGCAGCTACGGAATTGGCCGGTTCATGATCAGCGTCGGCGGCAGACGGTGTCGTCGGGGCCGCGGTGCGGCGCGTCCATTTCCACCCGGAGTCTTGCGAAGAACTTTCCCTAGGGGTTTCCCCCAGGAAGAGACAATGAATGTTCCCATCCGCGAGGGGCGTCCAGGCCGGGTTGGGCGCCCAGGGGTGTCGTGCTAGTAAATGACTTGAGACAGAAGTCACGAGGCAGATTGCGACTCGGAATCACGATTCCAAATCGCCGCGCCGCGGAGGCAAAGATATGCAAATTCAGGAGAAGACACCGCGCATGGAAGAAATCGCCGGCTTGCTCGATGATTCGGGATGGCCGTGCGTGTCCATCCATACGCCGACGGGGCGAACGTCCGAAGAGGCCGAAACGAGCCGGATCCGATTCAAGAACCAGATTCACCAGGCGGCCGACCGATTGATGGCCGGAGGCCTGCGCGGGACGGAGGCCGCGCGTTTGCTGGCCCCCCTGCGGAGGGTTCTGGGTGATCCGCTCTTCTGGCAGCATCAGACCGAGGGGCTCAGTATCTTTCGCTCGCCGGAGGCCTTCCAGGCCGTTCAGCTGCCGTACCGCGTGCCCGAGGTCACGATCGTAGCGAGGGACTTTCACATCGTGCCGCTCCTGCCCATTCTCGGCAATCATACGCGCTTCTTTCTGCTGGACTTGGACTTGCACAACGTGGAGCTCTTCGAGGGAGACAGCTTCGGCATCCGGCGCCTGGAACTGGGCAGTCAGGTTCCGGCCGGCATGGGGAGTCTTCCATCCGAACAGGACAGCCGCATGGGGCAGCAATGGCATACCGGCGCACCCAGTCAGCGAGCGGACCGGAGCGCGCCCGGCCAGAGCGGGCCCCTCTACCATGGACATGGCGAGAACGCCGCCCAGCACAAGGATCGCATCCTGCAGTACTTCCGCCATGTGGACCGTGCCGTGGTCCGGCACCTGGCGGGCAGCCAGGTGCCCCTTCTCGTGGCCGGGGTGGAGTATCTCCTGCCGATCTATCAGGAAGCCAACCACTACCCGCATCTCATGTCCGATGGAATCCCGATCAAGACCGAT
>CAYQJL010000172.1:0-7486 GCA_964417675.1 uncultured bacterium
CAGATCGATGTGCTGTTCGAGGACTTCTCGATCGCGGCCGTCAAGACCGGCATGCTCGCGACCGCGCGGATCGTGGGCGTGGTGGCCGCCGCGCTGCGCGCACACGCGGTGGCGCGGCCACGGGGGCACCTGGTCGTCGATCCGGTGATGATCTCCACCAGCGGCTATCCCCTCATTGATGAAGATGGCCGCCGCGCGCTGCGCGAGGAGCTTCTGCCGCTGGCCACCCTGTGCACACCGAATCTTCCCGAGGCCGAGGCATTGAGCGGCGGAAAGATCCTCTCGGCGGACGATGTGGCCGCCGCCGCGCGCGCCATCCATGCGCTGGGGCCGCGCGCCGTGTTGATCAAGGGAGGCCACGGCACCGGCGATGAGATCGTCGATACGCTCTTCGACGGCCAAACGATCCACAGCTTCCCTCACGCCCGACTGCACACCCGTGCGACCCATGGCACCGGATGCGCACTATCGGCGGCGCTGGCCACGCGGTTGGCGCGCGGGGAGCCGTTGCCGGTGGCGGTCAAGTTCGCCCAGGCCTATGTTGCCCACGCCATCGCACGCGGCGTACCGATCGGCAAGGGCCATTCGCCGACCGACCTTTTCTTCTTCCAGTCCGCGGACTGGACAACGTACCGTAGCGAATCGAGCGGGCCGTAACTGCAGCCCGACGCGAGTACGGCGCAAGACGTGTGCAGCCGGAAGCAAGGCGGGCAACTGGCAACCAGAGCGCCTGGGGCAGGGGCAGGGGCAGGGGTAGGGGTAAGGGTAGGGGTAAGGAGGCATCGGATGCGACCTGTGGGTCGGCTTCATGTTCTCACCGACACGACGGTGCAATCCCGCTTTGGCCATCTCGAGTTGGCGCGGTTGGCGATAGCGGGTGGGGCTGATTGCATCCAGTACCGGCGCAAGGATGGCAGTACGCGCGAGATGATTGCCGAGGCGCGCGGGCTGGTCGAGCTGTGCCGGAGCGCCGGGGTGCCGCTGCTGATCAACGATCGGATCGATGTTGCGCTGGCCGCTGATGCGGCGGGCGTGCACCTGGGCAACGATGACTTCCCCATTTCGCTGGCGCGCGAGCTTCTCGGCCCGGATCGCATCATCGGCGGATCGGCGGGCAGTTTGGCGATCGCGCGGGCCGTCCAGGACGCGGGGGCCGACTACGTGGGATTCGGCGCGCTCTATGCGACCCGCAGCAAGACGGATGCCTCGGCGCCCCAGGGTCCCGAGGCCCTGGCCACGGTTGCCGGGGAGCTCGAGGTGCCGGTGATCGGCATCGGCGGTATCGGGCTTGGTCAGATCGGAGAGGTCATCGGCGCCGGCGCCCATGGGGTGGCAGTCATCGCGGCGGTGGCGGCCGCGGAGGATCCGCAGGCGGCCACGGCCGCGCTGCGCGCGGCGATTGACGCCGCGATAGGAGCCGCATGAACGAGCCGTTCCCATTGAGTCCCGCTCCCCGCCTAGGCGAGTACGCCGACTGGGAGAAGGGGCCGCCGGTGGGCTCGCTGGGCGAGTTCGCCGTGATCGAGGAGTTGCGCGGGTTCCTGGGCGCCACCGACAGCGCCGCGGTCCTCAAGAGCATCGGCGATGACGCCGCCCTGCTGCGTCCCGCGCCGGGGGGCGATCTGATCTGGACCTGCGACATTCAGATCGAAGGCCGCCACTTCCGGCGCGACTGGATGACTCCCGATGAGGCCGGCGCGCGCGCGATCGAGATCAGCGTCAGCGATGTGGCCGCGATGGGCGGGACGCCGCTGGCGGTGCTCGTTTCGTTGGGGCTGCCGGCGCAGCTGCATCTCGGCGCGCTCGAGGGGCTCTACCGCGGCATGCGCGCGGCGCTCGAGCCGCACGGTGCGGCCATCATCGGAGGCAACATCAGCGGCGCCGGCGAGTTCCTGGTGGACCTGTCCGTGCTCGGATGGGTCGAGTCTGGCCGCGCGATCGTCCGCGCCGGCGCCCGTCCGGGGGAGCTGGTGTATGTGACCGGGTACCCGGGCCGCGCGGCGGCGGCCGTGCGCTTACTCTCCGGCGATCCCGAACTGGCGCTTCCGTCCCGGGACCGGGAGGTTATTCTCAACGCCTACCGTGCTCCGCGGGCGCAGGTCGCGCTGGGGCGCTACCTGCGCGAGAACGATTGCGCCTCGGCAGCGATCGATCAGAGTGACGGGGTCGCGGGCGATCTGCTGCACATCGCCGAGGAGAGCGGCGTGGGCATCGTGCTGCATGCGGCCTCGCTGCCGCTGCCGGATGACCTGATCGCCGCCGCGAGCGCCCTCGAGGAGAACCCGCTCTCCTGGGTCCTGGGCGCCAGCGACGACTACGGACTGCTCTTCACCGCCGCCCGGGACCATGCCGACCGGATCATGGCGCTGCCGCGCGCGATCGCGGGCGCGGTGGTTCATCCCATTGGGGAGGTGGTTGCCGGCGAGCCGGCGGTGCGCCTGCGCGGTCCCGGGGGCGAAGAGGTGAGACTCGGCAGCGGCTGGGATCATTTGAAGATGTGATCGCCATCGAGATGCCGTTGCCATTTGAAGATGTGATCTCCCTTGCAGATGTGATCGCCATGGAGGAACGATGAAGCCCGACCCGACGGCCTTGCGGAATGTGCGGCCCGCGATCCGCGCGTTGCACAATGAGCTGATCGCCTTGCGCCGCGACTTTCACAAGCATCCCGAGCCGGGATACGAGGAGGTCCGGACGGCCGGCAAGGTCGCGGAGTATCTGGCCTCGTGCGAGGGCTTCGCCGTCCGCACCGGCGTGGCCAAGACCGGCGTCGTGGCCGACATTCACGGCCCCAATCCGGGGGGGCCGTGGGTCATGCTGCGAGCCGACATGGACGCGCTGCGCGTGCACGAGGAAAACAGCGACATCGACTACGCCTCGCAGAATCCCGGCGTCATGCACGCCTGCGGCCACGATGCCCACACCGCGATACTCCTCGGCGTCGCCCGCTATCTCTCCCCGCGCCGCGCCGCCCTCCCGGGCGGGGTCCGGCTCGTCTTCCAACCCGCGGAGGAAGGGCCCGGAGGCGCCGAGCCGATGATCCGCGAGGGGGTGCTGGAGAATCCGGTTCCGGTGGCCGCGCTGGGCCTCCATGTCTGGAGCAAGTTGCCCACCGGCCATGTCGCGCTTACCGAGGGGCCGGTCATGGCCGCGACCGATGAACTGCGCATCACGATGCGCGGCAAGGGCGGGCACGGCGCGGTGCCCCAGGAGACGATCGATCCGATCGTGGCGGCCGCACACTTCGTGGTCGCGCTGCAGACCATCGTCAGCCGCAATGTCGACCCCCTGGACTCGGCCGTCTTGAGCATCGGCAAGATCCGCGGCGGATCGATCATGAACGCGATCGCCGAGGAGGTGGTTCTCGATGGCACCCAGCGCAGCTACCTTCCCGAGACACGCGACCTGCTCATGCGCCGCCTCGGCGAGTTGAGCCAGGGGATCGATCAGACCTTCGGCACCCAGACCCGCGTCGAAGTGCTCGACCGCTATCCGGCGACGGTCAACGATCCGGCTGTCACCCGAGAGCTGCAAGGCATCGTCACCGATCTGATCGGGCCCGGCTGCCTGAAGAGCGATCTGCGCTTGATGGGCGGCGAGGACATGTCGTTCTACCTGCAGCAGATCCCGGGGGCCTTTCTGTTCCTCGGGGCGGGGGATTCCTCGCGCGGGTTCGATCGGCCGCACCACAACCCGCGCTTCAACGTGGATGAGGATGCGCTCCCGATCGGTGTCGAGCTGTTCGTTCGCTTCATTCAACGGTATGTAGGAACAACGTTTGACGACTAGGTGCCCTGACGCGGCTCACCCCGATGCGGCGCGATCGCGGACCCGCAAGCGCGGTGGCGCAGGCTCGGAATGCGGCGCGATCGTGGGTTCGCAAGCGCGGTGGCCAGCGCCTCATCCCGATCGCGGATACGATCTGCTGCGAGCCAGGGAAATCGAATGTTAGGAAGTTTTTCCTGGATACTGCCCCAAAGTTGCTTCAATATTGTATGTAAGGGATCCATTGCAGATCGGTTGGCTCATGAATGTGTGTTGGGTGCTCGTTTTGTTTACATCAGTGCACAAACGTTCTTGACCCGCCCGTGCTACAATTGGATACTTTTGTAAAGGTCTACCTGTTGACCGGAGAAGTAGTGACTGTGTGCTGGCAGGTAGAGGTGGGCGCGTGAGCCACCCGAACCATGCCGGCCTGCGAAGGAGACCCAGCCCATGTTCCATGACGAACCGAAGGCACGGACGACACGGACACCACAACGGCGACGAAGAGCTGCGAAGAGGCGCCGAACCGCGGAGGACTTCGTTGAAAAGGCCATGGCGCTCCTCGAGGAGCATGGCAGTCAAGCAGTGACCGCCCGCCGACTGGCCAAAGAGATGAAGCTCTCGCAGATGGCCCTCTACCGGCACTTCGAGACCATGGACCACCTGATGGCGGTGGTCTGGAACCGCGGTTTCGGCCAGCTGGCCGAATTCGTTGAGGCCGCGGACGAGAAGGCTGGCCAAGGCTTGGAAGGGTTTCGCGAATCCCTGAAGGCGTACGCGCGATTCGGGGTCGAGCATCCCTGGCTGTATCGATTCCTGTTTGCCCCGGGACCGCGTCCCGAGGTGTACGGTCTGCCGAGCAATGGGCTTCTGTCGCTGCACAGGCTCCAACACAGGCTGATCGAACTCAAACGGGATGGCTATGTGGCTGGAGAAGATGACCTGGCAGCCGTGGCACTGCACCTCTGGTTCCTTCACCACGGACTGACCACGTTGGCCATTTCTGGGCAAGTACCGAAGGTGGTGAATGTTGAGCTCGATCGACTCATTGAAAGCACGTCCGACCACGCCCTCCGGCGTTACGGTGTTGAAGTCCAGGGGCAAGTCGAGACGCCGCTGCCATCGAGCGGAGTTCCTGGAGGCGGCGGTCAGGATCTGTGATGAGACCGGTCATCACAGTGTGACGGCGCGTCGGATCGCCGAGGTGACCGGGCATTCGGCGATGGCGCTCTACCGTCACTTCGACTCCATGGAGCACCTGCACGCGCTGCTCTGGAATGAGTGCTTCCGCACCATGTTCCAGGAGCAGGACAGGGGCTGTAAGGAAGGTGATACGCCTCAGAGTAGGCTGCGGTGTCGCTGCCGCGCCTATCTGAAGTTCTGCAGTGAGCACCCGAACCTTTACTGGTACATGATCTCGCATCGCCCCGAGCCGGAGCGCTTCGACGTCGAGAACATGGGGGATCGAGCGTTCGGCCGCTGGGTGGCGCTCTACACCCAGGGCATCGAGAGGGGCGTCTTCCCGAAGGACATGGATGTCGTGCGGTCCGCGCTCAAGACGGTCTATGTGCTCCTGGGCGCAGGATCGTTCATTGCCGCCCGATCGAAGGGCGTCGGCGGACTGAATACGAAGAACCTGGTGGAAGAGGCCATCGAGATGGCCATGCCCCAGATCTTCGCATTGCCCCGGCGGTAGCGTCAGAGCAACGGCCCGGGTTCCATGACCGGCATACCGGCGCCACGCTGCCGATTTGGCGCGGTGCCCGCGGTGTGGTTGGGTCCGTGCCGCGCGAGTCGCCGATCCGTGGCATCCCCGTGCACCCGCCCACGCCGGCCTGCGTGCCCACCCTGTGCGCCTGCATGCCCGCCCACGCCGGCCTGCGCACGCACCCGTGGCCGCCTGCGCGCCCGCCCACGTCCGCCTGCCCGTCCGCACGCAAGTCCAGTGTGGCACCGGAGGCTCCGCTTCGATATTCTGATCCGCGCATCGATCGAGCGGGCCGGATGCCGCCGCGGGGCCGCGGCGCATGCTGCGTCGGCCACGCTGGCCATCCGAACAGGGAGAGGGGCACATGAAGCGGTTCTTCATTACATTCGCCGCGGTCATCAGCGCGCAGGTCGTCCTCGTCTTCCTGGGCGTTCTCACGCTGTTCCTGCTCATCGGCATGGCCGTGGCGGGCCAGAAGGGGAAGGAGCCGACCCTGAAGGCCGGGACATTCCTCGTCCAGACGCTGAGCGGCGAGATCCCCGAGTTCGTGCCCGAGGCCACGCTGCCATTCCCCAAGCAGCCGCTGAGCCACACGGCGATCCTGGAGAATCTCGAGAAGGCGCGCATCGATGACCGCATTGCCGGGGTGATCTTCAAGATCGAACTGCCCGCCATCGGTTGGGCGAAACTGTACGAGATCCGCACGCGCATCGACCAACTGCGCAAGGCGGGCAAGCCGGTCTATGCCTTCACGACCTTCGCCACCAACAAGGGCCTCGCGATCGGCGCGGCCTGCGATTCCTTCTTCGTGCATCCGGGCGGGTACCTCTTCCTCAGCGGGCTGAGCAGCGAGCGTTACTACGTGAAGAACCTGCTCGAGAAGCTTGGCATCGAACCGCAGGTCAGCCAGATCAAAGAGTACAAGTCGATGGCCGAGACGGTGTTGCGTGAGAACATGTCCGAGCCGGTGCGCCGGAACGTGACCGGCATTCTGGAGGAGCTCTATGCCGGGTTCGTCGACACTCTGGCGGCCGATCGCGGCGTGACCGAGAAGCAGGTCGGCCTGTGGATGGAGGTCGGTCAGTTCGATCCGGTCGATGCCATCGAGTACGGCCTGGTCGACCGCTCGCTGTTCTGGGAGGAGCTCGTGGCCGGCGTCCAGGCGCGCCACGGGAGCGGCCGGCGCGAGAAGTGGTCTGTCAGTGGAGAAGACTATGCGGCCGTGCCCCGCGCGAGCCTGGATCTGAAAGGCGACCACATCGCGGTGATCCACGGATCGGGCAATATTACCTCGGGCGAGAGCGGGTGGGTGTTCCCGATGGGCGCGACGATGGGCGATGAGACCATGGTCGCGGCCCTGCAGGAGGCGCTCGAAAGCCGACGCATCCGGGGCGTGCTCCTGCGACTCGATACCGGCGGGGGGCTGAGCACGGCCAGTGACCGGATCGGCGAGATGGTCGCCCGGGTCGCCGAAGAGAAGCCGGTTGTGATCTCGATGGTCGATATGACGGCCTCGGGCGGCTACATGGTCTCCTACCGCACCAAGCCGCTCGTGGCTTCGGCGGCCTCGATTGTGGGCAGCATCGGTTCGATCAGCATGAACGGCAACATGACCGGGCTGATGAACAAGCTCGGGGTGACGATCGACCGCGCCAGCGTCGGTCCGCACCCGACCCTGTTGTCCGGCTTCGCCTCGATGACCGAGGAGGAGTTCGCCCGCTTCGAGCTCATTCATTGGCGCAACTACGATCGCTGGGTGACCGGCATCGCCGAGCACCGCGGGATTCCACTCCCGGAGGTCAACGGGCTCGCGGGCGGGCGCATCTTCACGGGCCGGCGCGCCCTCGAAGTGGGCCTGATCGATGCCATCGGCGGCTTCGACGAGGCGCTGGCCCTCCTGCGCGAGGAGTTGGACATCGCCGAGGATGAGCCGGTGACCTACGTGCATCTGCCGCGGCAGAAGGACATCTGGGAGCGCCTGGCCGCCGGGGAGTTCATGGCGCTGGCCGAGGC
>CAYQJL010000173.1:0-4421 GCA_964417675.1 uncultured bacterium
GGGGGGGGGGGGGGGGGGGGGGGGGCAGATGCGGTAGAACCTCGTGCGACCATCACAGCTCCTCGCCCTTTTGTCTGACGACTGCTAAGCTAAACATGAGGCGACAAGCCCCTTCTATTCTCGGCCCGGTACGCCGCCCCTCCGCCGGCGACCGCCCAGCCAGTACGCAGGCCCCCGTTGGACTTGCTCACAGATACCCAAGCCATCTGCTCTCGATGGCCGTTATGCCAATCTGCGACAGCTCATCAGCGGGTGAGCATGAGACGGCCTTCCCGGATTTCCCCGCTGGTTCGGAAGCGATAGAGATACACTCCCGTGTCCACGGCCGCGCCCCGCGCATCCCTTGCATCCCAGGAGAGCATGTGGCCGCCGGCTGAGAAGATCCCGCTTGCCAAGCGGCGTATGAGACGGCCTTGCAGATCGAAGATTTCGATATGGACCTCGTCCGCCCGGGGAAGTCCGAAGCGGAAGCGCGCATGTTCCGAGAATGGATTCGGATGAACGGGCGCAAAGATCACATGGTCGAGCTGATCTTCCTCGTGGGTCAGTTCAGTGGGATCGCCACAGGTGCATTCACCCTGCGGATCCACGCCGGCCGCGTGGCGGTGGCTCTGACACCATCGAATGTCGCTGTCCCCCAGATCACCACTGAGGTCCAGATCAGCAAGGAACAGCGGCTCGCCCTGTACATAGGCCTCACTCCACAAGCATGGATCGGGATCCTCGATCGCACCGTTGCCATCGATATCCGGACTCGTGATCGCGGGAACTGCCCGCAAGCCTAACCAGCCGTGAAACGTGGAATGGATCTCGAAGATCACAGCATTCCCCTGTGCGACACGATGCGCACCTCCGCTCGTGAGGCTTCCGGCACCCCATCGAATGCTCCCATCGCCCTCCGATGGGCTGGCCGGCCATGCACTGACCGGATTGGGACACGCCTCCGTGATCCTGAAGCGCAGCGCCTCGCGGGGCCAGTTCGCCACCGGCGCCCCTTGCCAGTCACGCAGCACCGCATCCACCGTGTATGCGTAGTTGGAGGGCACGAGCAGGTTGCTCGGGCTTCGCCCAACCGTCTCCCGGGCAAAGGCCGTGTGGAGCGGATGGGGGATCGCTGCCATGGCGACTGGCGTCTCCTGTCCATTGATGCGGGCGTTGTCCGGAATCAGAGGGCCCACGAGATAACTGGCAAGCACATCCTCGCAGTCGTGTTGCACCTCGAGCAGGTCTTCCGAGAATGTCAGATTTCCGGCCGCCCCGCCTCCCCCAAGGAAGCCGATCGCCATGACCACGACATCATCGAATTCAGCATAGGTGCCGTGAGCGAAAAGTCCAGCCCGGATATCGGCCCACTGCAGATTCTCCGGTCCTCCGATGCCATCGAACCGGATGATCACATGCTGTGCATCGGTCGCGAGCCATCGGGAGCCAACCTCGATCACGAACTCGCTGTCTGTAAGGTCCGCACGGCGCAGGGCGATAATGTCGAGGTGCTCGCCGTCCTCGATCAGATAGGCATAGGCCCCCTCATCTAGGTTGGTGTTCAACGGTGTGGCTTGCAACTCGAGACCTGGTGGATCGGAACAAGGCTCCGTTCCAGCATGGGAGTAGATCTCGACAAGCACGGCCAGATCGGATCGTTCGCGCGCCCCAAACTCGAACGTGCAGCGCTCATGTTCCGGCCAGGTTTCCTTGTACGGGAAATAGGTTGTCGCATACATACCCACGGGCGCCTCGGGTGCCAGGACCGTCGCCGTAGCCCCAGCGTCGTTCTTGTACAGAGTGGCACGGCCTTCATGCAACAGAAACGGACAATCACCGGAAGCAACCTGATTGTCTGAATGCCAATGCCAGCGGAACTGTCGGGAATCCTCCCCGGCAAAATCCATGTCGTCGTAAACGATCAGATAGGGCGCCCGGCCGGACGCTCTGGGCAGAACGAACAAGTGACGTTGATCGCGCTCAAGCTCCCCCTCCACCCACATCGGCGTTCGGTCCCCGGCCGCCATGAAGGGCGCCCTTCCTGCACCGGCCAGCATGCCCAGAATCTCGCCTTCATGATGACATATCGTTCCCGGGCCCACCCATTCCTGCGCGATCTTGACTTCACAGAGGTTGTGTCCGGCAGAACTGTTCGATGGTCCCGGTGCATTGTTCCCCGACCCATAGCCGCAATCGTAGAAGAGTGGAGCTCCGTGGGCGAAAGCCACGAAGTGGTTCACGTCAAGTTGGGCATGACTGCCATGATGGCCGGGTACCGACTGTCCATAGCAGTCCAGACACTGCGTGAGGCTGTATTCGGCCGGCGTTCGACACGCGAAGGCGATCAGGGTTCCATGCGGGTCATGGTTCAGGTATCCATCGGCGCCGATGCTGGGCAAGCTCGAACGAAAGTACCCCATGGCATGGCCGGCAAAGGAGCGCGAGAGCGGCATCGCATCGGGCTCCAGGAATGCTCCCGAGGCGATCATGGTTTCATCCGGCCAGGCCAACAAGATCGGCACGGCGTTGTAAAGATAGTGCCAGGGAGTCGGTTGTTCATAGTAAGGTGCGCCAAATAGGTGCTGATCGTGGGGATACCGCGTGAAGGGAACCGCCTCGGGAGCATTGAGCTCATAGTCATCGGCATCGAAGTCCAGGGCAAGCGCTTGCTCCCACTGGGCCGGCGGATAGATCGTCTTGAAGAACTGGAGAACGGCACTCGGGCGGTCAGGATGGCCGAAGCCCAGCAGCCACGGCCAACCGCGGTAGTTCCAGGGGTTCTGATCGACGCCGGGCACAGCTGTGTCGTTCAGCGGAGTACCCGCAACCAGCTCGTAGGGGAGCTGGTCATAGAACATCCAGGTGCCGGCCTGCTGGACGCCGAACTCCGGATTGCCGGCCACATCGAGCTCGGGCACGCTGGGCAAAGCGCTCAAGCGGTTGACCGCCAAGGCGGCCGGGAGCGCCGAGACCATTGCGTAGTTCGCGTAGAACAGGCCGTCGAAGGCCACTCCATCGCGCCCATACCCATCCCGCAGGTAGTCGCCGAGGCGTGTGACTGCGAACTCGAGCCACTCGAGCCTCTGTGCCTCGCTGATCGACAGGTTGGGCTCGCCTTCCAGGGCCAGCGCGGCCATGACCCTCCCGCCATACGCGATGCCGACGTGGTTGTTGTCGTTGTTGCAGTAGCTGACCCAGCCGGGAATCTCCTGGTTCTGCATGAATCGAATGAGATTCTCGGCCTCCTGATGTACGCGGCCGGCCTCGGCCACTTCCTCGTACAGCCAGTCGAAGGCAAGAGACCATCCAACCAGGAGCTCTCCCATTCCCAGATCGCCCCAGCCGTCGTAGCTTGGCCCCGAAACGGAGTTGGCCCACACGGTCATGAAGGCCAGGGCTCGGCTGGCATAGCGGCCGTCGTAATCCGGTTCTCCGTCGCGCAGTCGATGGGCCATGGACAACAGCATCAAGCACTTGAGTTGCCGACCCTGATCCATGAAGACGTCCGGATTCGCGTCCAGGAAGTTCGCAGACTGAACGATCGAGCGATAGCACAGCCGCCCGATCTTCTGTCTTTCGGACCATGTGCTCGGAGAACCGACCGGATGCGTACGATCCCGGAGTTCTGCGAAGCCATCATCGTCGACGATGAGACGAGGATGCGCTGGAACCTGCGCCAGGACACAAGGCACGAGGCCCAGCGCCGCCATGAACGCCAGTTGGAGCACTGCCACGCAACGAATCACGTGCGAATCCTCCGTGTGGATGAAAACGGGCATTTCCGTCGGCTTCTTGCCTAGCGCCCCCTATCCAACGACTATATCTGTACGAACAACCTGATGGAAGGGATAGTTCTAGAGAGCATCGGCGCAAGGAGGCTCGGAGATTGCCCGGCGGGGGTTCGGCATTCAGGTCGCTGAGGATCCGTCAAAGGTCTTGGCAAGTATGATCCAGTTCGAGTCCGTCTCGCCGAGATGAGGAATGAAGAACGAAACCTATTCAGTTCATCGTGGCACACTATCGGGACCCGCACCTCAGCACTGGACCTGGCAAGCGGCGCTTGCTTTGTTCGTGCATTCAACGCATTTGCTGCGCATGCGCCGCTTGCAGGCCCATGAGCGGTTGTCCCGCGCGGGTGTCACCCCGTCATGCATCATCAGTCGCGCTGGACAACCGCATCTATTGTGAGGGTAGTAGCGACTACCCGTGATATGTTCCTGACCCTTCCGGCACGACCGCACTTCGGACGGCGGTCGTGCCACGACACAGTAATGCGGTGTGATGCCGTACACCCTTCCGCGGCTTCCCTTGGGCGGCAACGGCTGCCCCGGAATCCCGCTGGCGATGCCGGCGCCCTACTGCTTGACCTCTCGTTCGAGGACGATCTCGACGCGGCGGTTGTTGGCACGCCCCTCGCTGGTGGCGTTGTTGGCGATCGG
>CAYQJL010000174.1:0-17721 GCA_964417675.1 uncultured bacterium
GCCCCCGACACACACCGGGGCCCTCAGTAGTGGGTCGTTGGAGAAGACGGAGCCCGTGAGGCGGCGCGGGGCTTGTGTGAGCCGGGACAGGGGGGCGTACATGCCAGCGTACTGCCATAGTGGAAGAATGCGTCTGGGCGGGAGGGCCGACATGATGCCGGAGAGATATCGCCGGTGGCCAGCGAAGGGCCGGTGGCTTTGGCCTGTTGCTTGCTCGGTTCGGCTGCCGACGGGATCAACCGTCGTTGAAGAGGCTCTCAACCTCGGTTGTGCTGGCATGCTGTCGACCGGTGGATGGGGAGCGAGGGTCGCAAGCGGTTAGCCCTGGCGGCAGCGTTCTTGCTCGTCGCGAGTTGCAGGGCGCCGCTGGCGGTGCGAGATGCCGGTCAGGGCACAGCGGGCAAACCATGGCATGGGAATTGCAACCCGTCCTCCAGAGGTCTCTGGAGCAGGCGCTGGCCACCGAGTGGGAGTGGAATCAAGAATGGACCGGAGGAAGCATGCGATTCATACATACTGCCGACTGGCAAATTGGCATGAAAGCGGCGCATGTGGGAAGCGCGGGCGAACGGGTTCGGGCGGAGCGTTTGGAGGCCTCGCGGCGTGTCATGCACCTGGCGCGGGAGCATGGTGCTGAGTTCGTCTTGTTGGCAGGGGATACCTTCGAGGACAATGCCGTGGGCCGCGTGACGGTGCGCCAGGTCGCCGAGCTCCTGCGCGAGAGCTCTATTCCAGTCTTTCTCCTGCCCGGCAACCATGATCCGTTGGTCCCAGGCAGTGTGTGGGAGCATCCGGTGTGGGGCGAAAGCGAGCGGCTCCAGGTTCTCCGGACGGCCGAGGCGGTCGCCGTGGGCGAGGTGACCCTCTACCCCTGTCCTGCATATGAGCAGCACAGCGACGGGGATCCCACCCGCTGGATTCCCAGTGACGGGGAGGGCATCCGGATCGGGGTGGCGCACGGGACTGTCCAGGGCTTGCTCACCGACGACCGGTCCTTCCCTATCGCCAGGGATGCGGCCGAGCGAACGGGCCTGGACTACCTGGCCTTGGGACACTGGCACTCGGCGGCGCTCTACGAAACGGGGGCAGGGGAGGTCCGGACCGCCTACAGCGGCACCCATGAGCCGACGCGGTTTGGTGAGCGGGATTCCGGAAATGTGCTGCTGGTCGACATTCCTGGTCCGGGGCAGCCTCCCCAGGTTCAGAGAGTGCCCACCGGCGGCCTTGCCTGGACCCAGTTGGATGTAGACGTTCGCACGAGTGACGACCTCGTGCAGGCTGCCGAGAGGATCGAAAGCATTGGGGATCCGTCCTCGACCTTGCTGGATGTCAAGATCCGAGGACTTCTGAGTCCGAGCGGTCTTGAGATCCTGGCGCGGATTCGCGAGATCATGGAAGCTCGCTTCCTCTTCTATCGCCTCGAGGATCGCGAGTTGCATCCGCATGGGGAGGATCCGTCCTGGATGGACGCGCTCCCCTCGGGCCTACTGCGCCAGGTCGCTGAAGGGTTGATGAGGTTGAGCGACCCGGCGCAGGCGGTCCCCGGAGGTTCGCATACGGACCCCCGAGTGGCGGCGCGGGCCCTGAAGGAACTGCACGCTCTTGCTCAGCAGGGGTCCGGCCGGACAGGGAGCGCGAGCGTTCCGGAGGTGACCGAATCATGATTCTGCACACGATCGAAGTGCAGGGCTGGCGCTGTTTCGCCGATCCGCTCGAGGTCGGACCGCTATCCGAGCAGCTCAACGTCCTGCACGCACCCAATGGAATGGGGAAGTCGAAACTGCTCGAGGCGGTGATGCGTGCCTGTTTTGACAGTCATCGTGTCACCGGTCGCGACATCGAATCCATCCGGCCCTGGGGGCGCCGGCTCGCCCCGGAGGTGGCCGTGGGCTTCAGCTGCGACGGCACCACCTACCGGCTGGAGAAGCGCTTTCTTGACGGGCCGCGGAGCGTACTGAAGCGGCGCGAGAATGGCCGGCTGGTGCGTTTCGCAGAGGGTGATCACGCCGATGAACACGTGCGCGGGCTGCTACTGGCTTCGGCCCCCGGCCGTGGCGCGTCGAAGCCCGCACACTGGGGATTGGCTCAAGTCTTGTGGGTGCCGCAAGGGGAGATGGCATTTGCGGATCTCTCCGGCGATGTCATCGAAGGCATTCGCGATTCGTTGGGCGCACAGGTCAGTGGCGATGGGGCGCGCGGGATCGAGAAGGGCATTGAAGATCTCTACACGAGCATCTTCACAGCCACCGGTAGGCTGCGGGGCGGCAGGGCGCCCGCGCCGGTCGTGGAGCTCGAAGCGCGGGTGGCGCAGGGAATAGAGCGTGTGCGTGAAGCCCGGGCGCGGTGGGAGGCCTTTGAGGAAGCGTCCCGTCGGATCCAGGACCTGACGGCGCAGAGGCGGCAGGCTGCTCACGATCTCGAGGAACTGCGGGGTTTGATCGCGGAGGGACGCGCGCGCGCTAGCCTCTATGACAAGCTGCTGCAACGGCGGGAGCTGGCGCGTGTCCAGTGGGAGAAAGCCTCGGCTGAGGAGCGGGCCCTGCGTGAGCAGATGGATCGTATCGAAGATCTGAACGGGCGGCTGACCAGCCAAACAGAGCAGATCGCATCGCTCGAATCGCTGGCGCCTGCCCTTGGGGCCGAGCGGGAGGCTGCCGCGGACGCGGTTCGGACTTCCCAGGATGAGCTTGCCAGGATCCGCGGGCAGCGCACCAGCGTGGAAGAAGTGCGCGAGACCGCGCGGGAGGCCCGGCGCTATCTTGATCTGAAGCAGCAAATCGGGCGCGGTGAGGAATTGGAGAAGCGCGCCAAGAAGGAGGCGGTGGCGGTCGAAGGGCTGCGCGAGGCGCTTGCCAATCAGGTAGCGCCGGAGCGAAAGGAACTCGCGAAGATCCGCCGGGCGATCGCGAAGCGCAACGAGCTGCGAACGAAACTGGACGCTGCTCTGATCACCCTTGAGGTCGAGCCGCTCACGCCGGGAAGCATGGAAGTCCTCGATGCGGAATCCCCCGGTGTGATAGAGCTGCTGCCAGGACGCCCTGTTCAGGTGAGGGGTGCGCCCGAAGTGGCGCTGAAGTTCGGTGAGCTGGCCTGGATCCGGGCGCGAGCGGCCACCGAGTCGGTTCCCGAACTGCGCCGGAAGGTGCGGCAGGCCGAGCAAAGCGTCAAGGAACTGGTCCTTCCCTTCGGTAACGCGGAGCTGGAGGCTCTTGAGGAACTCGGCGAACGGCGTGAGAGGTTGGCAGGCAAGCTCAACGAGGCCGAGACCAGGCTCGAGACCTTGCTCGACGGGGTCTCGCTGACGGAGCTGGCCTCACGGTTGGCTCGCGGACGGGCATCCTTGGCCGAGATCCTGGAAGGCCGTGGCGAGTGGACCGATGCGGACCCGGATGCCGATGCCCTGGAGCGAGGGAGCAAAGATCTTGCAAAGCGCCATCAGCGTGAGGAGCAGACTGCTGAGCAGGAGGCTGCGAGCGCCGGGGAGACGCGGCAGGCCATCGGGACGCGGTGGGATGAGCTGACCACCGACCTGCGCGTGGCCAAGCGCGATCGCGACCGTACGGCCACGGAACTGAAGGAGGCCTGCTCGGACGGACGGACGGAGCCGGAGCGCCAGCGCGAGGTCCGAGAGGCGCGTCACGAGACGCAGCGGCGGTCCGAGGAACTCGAGGAAGCCGAGGAGGAGCTGGCCCGGTATGACGGGGATCCGCGTGATGATCTGAGGCGGTTGGAGGAGCAGCTGGATGCGAGTGAGGCTGGGGAGCGGAAGCTGCTGGAGGAGGAGAAGGAGCAGGCGGGCCGGCTGCAGGAGCTCAGCGCCGCCGACCCGTATACAGCGCTGGCAAGGGCGGAGGAACAGCTGGACCGGATAGGGCGTGAGCATGAGCTCGAGCACTTGCGGACCGAGGCGATTCGGCTGCTGCACGAGATGGTGACCACGCTGCGATCGGAGGCGATTGCGTCGGTGGCCCTGCCGGTCGAGCGCCGGGCCTCGCAGATTTTCCAACGGATCGCGGGCCGGCGTCTGGGTCAGGTGAGGCTCTCGGAGGGATTCGATCCGTTGGGGATGCGTGCCGAGCCGATGGAGGCTGCCATCGCGCTCGAGGACCTTTCGGGCGGAGAACGCGAGCAAATGCACTTGGCAGTGCGCCTCGCGCTCGCGGAGGTGATTGGACGGGAGGAGCGGCAGTTGCTCGTGCTCGATGATGTCCTGACCGCCACAGACACGGCTCGCCTAGCCCGCGTGCACCGGGTTCTCGAAGAGGCGGCCGAGTCGCATCAGGTACTGATTCTGACCTGCCATCCGGAGCGTTATCGCGCTCTGCGCAGCGCCGAGTTCATCGATTTGCGGGCGAAGCTGCTCACCTGAGATCGGCAGGAGTACGTCCGGGGCGGCGAGAGTACGCCCCACTCCTCCAGCGCTCGTGCGACACTGGTGTTCGTTGGGACCCTGGGAAATCTGGTGGACCTGGCCTGTGAGAGGGTGTTCCATGGGCCGGGGAGGATTCGCGTGAAAGGCAGCGTCGCCCGAAGCCTGGTTGATCTCGTGGGGTTGCTAACAGACCGTGTGCGCCCCCCCCTGGGGTCGCCGCAGTTACCTGAGCACATTGTCTTGCCGGGCTCGCAGCTCGAAGACTGGCTCGCCACCGAACTCGCCTCCCGCCTGGGCGTCTGCTGCAATGTCCGCATGTATCCCCCCGAGCAGATGCTTGCGCGTGTGGGGGGGCGGGTTTCCCGAGCGTTTCGGCCATGGTACGTTGCCAGCGTTCTCGCGGACTGTGCTGAGGAGGCGGACTTTGAGCAGATCGGACGCTACCTCGAGCATGATGCCGACGGACTCCGGCGAGTTCAGCTCGCGCGCGTCCTGTCCGATCTCTTCGTGCGCTATTGCCGCTACCGGCCAAACATGCTGCGAGTGTGGTCTGGGCGCCAGCCGCATGGTGGGGCGTCCCCCCCGGACGTGTTTCCCGGCGATGAGATGTATCCTCTCGGTGGACCCGCCAGCGCTCACCACTGGCAGACCGTGCTCTGGAACCTCCTGACGCGCGAGAGGCCTGACCCGGTCCGCCTGCAAGACGAGTTCCTGGAAGCGATCGAAGTGGCGCCGCTCCCCGAGCGCATCACCCTCTTCGCCGTGTGGCACCTATCCCCACTCGAGCAGGAGTTGGTCTTGGCACTGGATCCGCATGTGGACCTGGTGGTCTTGGCAATCAAGGGGTCGCCGCTTGCGAAATGGCTCGCTGCCGAGGGCATTGAGGTCCAGGAAGCGGCCGGCAGCGAGGCCGGGGGCGCTCCCAAAGGCCCGGGGCAGCCTGCGGCCGCCCTGCTCCGAACTGACCAGCGCGCATCCAGCGTTCCTGCGACCGCTGAGCGCTCGATCACCCTCCACGCCTGCCACCATCCCCAGCGAGAGGTGGAAGTGCTGCGGGATGCGCTGCTGGCGCGCTTCGAGGCCGATCCCTCGCTCGAGCCCGAAGACGTGTTGGTTCTGGCGCCCGACATCAACACCTACGCCCCGCACATCGCCGCCGTCCTCGGGCACAGCGGTGACATCGCGCGCGCAGCGGGCGCGCGGGCGAGGATCCCTTACTGCGTGGCCGACCGGACGCCGCTGGCGGGGGATTCCGTTCTGGGGGCTTTTCTCAAGATCCTTGCGCTCTCGGGCAGCCGGCGGCCCCGCTCGGCGGTGATCGAGGTGCTCACGGCGCCGCCGGTGCGGCTGCGCTTTGGGCTCTCGGCCGGGCAGGTGGAGTTGGTCGATGCTTGGTTGGAGAAGGCCGCTGTACGGTGGGGCGAAGATGGTTCCGCCCGCACCCCGCATGGCAATCCGCCCTTCCCCGAGCATAGCTGGCGCTGGGGTCTTGACCGCATGCTCTTAGGCTATGCCATGGAGGGTGTGGGCGAGGATGGAGAGGCGGAGGACAGAGAGGCGGAGGACAGAGAGACGGAGGACGGCGAGGCGGAGGACGGCGAGGCGGAGGACAGAGAGGCGAAGGACAGAGAGGGGGAGCACGGCGCGGAGACGGGCGGCGAGTTCGAGGGCAGGGAGGCAGCCCGCCTCTTCGGCGGTCTCCTGCCGCTCGGGGGCATCGAAGGTCCGGATGCCCAGGCGCTGGGAGCCTTCTGCGAGTTCTGCGACACGCTCTTCTCGCGCCTGCGCTTGCTCGAGCAGCGCCACGCGGCCGCCCGCTGGCGCGAGCTTCTGATCGAGACCTACGACGAACTGCTGGTCGGCTGGGGCGAGTGGGCCTACTCTCGCGAGGCCCTGCTCAAGGCGCTGGGGGAACTCGAAGGCGACGATGACTGCGGCGCTGCCGCGGTCATCGACTGGCTCACCGCCCACCTCGAGACCTCCGGCCGGCGCGGACGCTTCTACGCCG
Source organism: uncultured bacterium (assembly GCA_964417675.1). Taxonomy (GTDB): domain Bacteria; phylum Eisenbacteria; class RBG-16-71-46; order CAIMUX01; family WJJG01; genus CAYQJL01. Next base: position 6,381 of record CAYQJL010000174.1, read on the forward strand.
GCGGCGTCACCTTCGCCTCTCTGGGACTGGGCCAGGCCATTCCGGCGCGCGTGGTGGCGCTGTTGGGGATGGATCACGAGAGTTTCCCGCGCGATCCGGTGACCCAGCCCTTCGACCTGCTCCAGAGCGACCCGCGCCCAGGTGAACTTTCCCCGCGCGAACTCGACCGCCTCGCCTTCCGGGCGGCCATGCTGGCGGCGCGCGAGCACCTGCACATCTCCTACGTGGGCCTCGGCATGCGCGATAACCAGCCGCTGCCGCCCTCGGCCTTCGTGGCCGAGCTGCTCGACCGGATGGGACCCGAGCAAGCCAGGCGCGCCCACCGGCCACACCCGCTCCAGCCGTTCAGCCCGGCGAACTTCCGCGGCACCGATGCCGCCTTCTCCGCCTCGTGGCACGCCGGGGCCGAAGCACTGCTGACCCGCCGCAGCCGTGAAGCGGCCGGCGGCGAAGATCCGGCCGAGGAATCTTCCCGCGCCCACAGGCCGCTCATCGAAGCGCCGCTGCCCCCGGTTCCCCCAGAGGAGCCGGTCAGCCTGGGCCTTTTGATCCGCTTCTTCCGTAATCCCCCGGCCGCCCTCTTGAGCGAGCGCATCGACCTTCGGCTGCCTGAAGAGGAGGAGGCCCCGAGCGACCGGGAACCGTTCTCGCTCGGAGCGCTCGAGACGTGGAATGTCGGCGAGCGCATCTTGCGGGCCTTGCTCGACGGGTGTGATCCCGAGCGCCTCTACGATGCCATGCGGGCCGAGGGCGTGCTGCCGGTGGGGACCCCCGGCCGCATGGCCTTCGAGGAGTGCCTGGGGAAGGCCGCCGGCATTGCCAAAGCTGCCGGCGCGTGTGAGGCCGGTGGGCGCGCGGGTGATCTCGATGTGGACTTGAGGGCCGGGAGCTTTCATCTCACGGGCCGGCTCGATGCGATCCATCGCAACGGCTGCCGGCACGTCTCCTACGGCCGGCTCACGGGAGCGCGCCTCTTATCCGGCTGGATCAAGCACGTCGTGGCCGCCGCCGATGGCAGGCTGCCGCAGAAAACCTGGATGGTGGGCCGCGGCAGCGGCGATGTGGCCGAGGTGCTGGTCTGGAAGCAGATCGCCGAAGCGCGCGAGACGCTCGGCCGGCTGCTTGCGATCTACGCCGAGGGCCGCACGCGCCCGATCGAGTTCATGCCCAAGACGGCCTACGCCTACGCCTACAACTTGCATGCGAAGAAGATGAGTCACGAGGCGGCTCTGGCGAAGGCGCAGCTGGCCTGGCTGGGATCGAGCTTCGGCGGCCGGCGGATTCCTGGGGAGGGGGAAGATGCGGCCGTCGCGCGCATCTTTGGAATCGAGATGCTTCAGACCGACGCGTTTGCCCAGTTCGCCGAGTCGGTCTTCGTGCCGCTGCTCTCGGCGCTCGAGGGCGCGGGGGTGTCGCCATGAAGCGCCCGGCCGCCTTCGATGTCTGCACGCACCCGCTGGCCGGCACCCACCTGATCGAGGCCAGTGCCGGGACGGGCAAGACCTACAGCATCACGACGCTTGTGGTGCGGACGCTCCTCGAGACCGCGCTCTCGATCGACCAGATCCTGGTGGTGAGCTTCACCCGCGCCGCCACGGCCGACCTGCGCGGACGCGTGCGCGCCCGCATCCGCGAGGCCATGCTGGCCTTCGAGACCGGCGAAACAGGCGATGAGACCCTGCGGCGGTTGCTGGCGTCGTATGGGACAGGCGGCGCGTCCGGTGCGGGTAGCGTGGCTGGCGCGAAGGATGCGTCCGGTACGGCCACCGCGGACCGCGCCGAGGCGGCGGCCCGTCTGCGAACCGCGCTCGATCAGTTCGACCGGGCCGCGATCTACACGATCCACGCCTTCTGCCAACGCGTGCTCATCGAGTTTGCGCTCGGGTCGGGCGAACCGTTCAAGAGCGGGTTCGTGGAAGACCCGCGCGAGCTCTACACCGAGCTTTGCCAGGACCACTGGGCGATGAGCACCTACGAGCGTGATCCCGGGTGGGTGGAGAGCTTGTCGAAGGTCGTGCCCTCGCCCGATGCGCTTCTCGATTTGGTGCGGCTGACCGACGAGCGCCCCGACCTCGAGGTCTCCTTCGGCCAGACCTCTGAGGATGAGGCCCAGAGTCTCTCGCGCATGAGGGCGGGGTTCGAGGCATGCCAGCGGCTGTGGCGGGAACAGAAGGAGGAGATCCTCTCGCTTCTGGCCTACGACGGCGGCAAGGGCCGGCTCAAGGCCGCCTACAAGCCGGAGAAGCTGGCCGGGCCGGTGGCGGCGCTCGATAGGCTCTTCGCGGGCCCGGTGCGCGAAGGGCCGGCTGCGCCGGCAGGCACGGAGTTCTTCACGCCCGAGAACATACGCGCCGAGACCCGCGCGAAGTGCTCACCGCCCGAGCACGGCTTCTTCGAGGCGTGGGGCGCCTACAGCGCGCTGGCTCAGAAGCTCGAGCGGCTCGGCCTGATCCGGATGCAACGCGAACTCTACGAGCTGGCCCGTTGCGAGCTACCCATGCGCAAGGCGGCCCGCAACGTGCGCACCTACACAGACCTTCTGGTGCGACTGGCGCGGATGCTCGCGGGTCCGGGTGGGGCGGCCCTGGCCGATGCGATCTACGCGCGCTACCCAGCGGCCTTCATCGATGAGTTCCAGGACACCGATCCGGTGCAGTTCTCGGTCTTCGGTCGCATCTACGAGGGTAACCGCGGCACGCTCATGTTGATCGGCGACCCCAAGCAGGCGATCTATGCGTTCCGCGGCGGGGACATCTACGCGTACCTGAAAGCGGTGCGCCGCACGGGACCGGTGACGTTGGGTACCAACTACCGCTCCGATCGGCGCTTGATCGAAGCGTTGGGGTTTCTCTATGGGCGCAGTCCAGGGGCGTTTGTCGACCCGCGCATCCGCTTTCAGGACGTGCAGCCGCATCACGGGCAGCGTTTGCGCGGGCCGGCCGGTGAAGAGGCGCCCGTGCAGATCAAGATGATCCAGAGCGCGGGCAAGGGCACGAGCGCGATCACCGCCGGGTGGGCGGACAGAGGGTTGGCTGACCTTGTGGCCTACGATGTCGTCCGCTTTCTCACCGGCAACGCCCAGCTTCGCCGCGGCACCGACGAGCACGGTACCGAGCACTGGAGCGCGCCGAAGCCCTCGGATGTGGCCGTCCTCGTGCGGCGCAATGTGGACGCCGAACGCGTGCAGGATGCCCTGGTGCGCCTGGGCGTGCACAGCGTGACGACCCACGGGCGGTCGGTCTTTCACACGCCTGAAGCCGGCGAGCTGCTGGCCGTGCTGCGCGCCGTGCTGCGCCCGGGCGCCGAGCGCGACCTGCGCGTGGCGCTGGTCACGCACCTCATCGGCCTCTCGGCGAACCGGCTCTTCGAGGCCTCGGCCGATGACGCCGTGTGGGCGCGCTGGGCGCTGCGGTTCCAGGAGTGGCGGGACCGCTGGGAGCGATACGGGTTCGCCCCGATGTACCAGGCGCTCCTGGCCGAGCCGCTCGAGGGGAATCTGGCGCCGGCGCGCGAGCGCCTGCTCGCCTCGCCGCGGGGTGAGCGGACCATGACGAACCTGCTGCATTTGGGCGAGCTGCTCCAGCGCGAGGCGCAGCGGCGCTCGCTGGGCCCGGGCGGGCTCATCCAGTGGTTCATGCGGCAGCGCCAGCCGGGGGGTGAGCGTCCCGGCGAGGAGGAGCTGCGCCTGGAGAGTGACGCGGCCGCGGCCACCATCATGACCGTGCACAAGGCCAAGGGGCTGCAATTCCCCGTCGTGTGGCTGCCCTACGGGCATGTGGCCTTTGGAGCGCGGAAGGCGCGGCCGCTGATCCACGGGGAGCCGCCGCAGGAGGCGGCCCAGATTAGCCTCGACCCGGATGAATGGGAGCGGCAGGCCGGCCGCGCGGGGTTCGAGCAGGCGGCCGAGGAACGCCGCGTTCTCTACGTGGCCCTGACGCGCGCGCTTCACCGCGTGACGCTCTTCTGGGGTGAGTGGCACCAGCGGGACAACGCGGCCTTGGGCGCGTTGCTCCATCCGGTGCCCGGCGCGGATCCAGAGACCGATCCCGAGGAGCTGCTCAAGCTAACCTGGGCCCACTGCGCGCAGCTCAAGGAAGAGAGACGGATGGAGGAGCTGCGCGCGCTGGCCGCCTCCTCGCAAGGACTCGTGCAGGTGGATTGGCTCGACGAGAGCCCGGTTGCGCCCTACGGCGGCGAGGCCGAGGACGGCAGATCGCTCGCGCTGAGCGTCTTCACCGGGAGGATCCCGACGAACTGGCGGCGAACGAGCTTCACCGGGCTCACCGCCGGCGCGCAGCCCGAAGGCTACGAGGCCGCGGCCGATCATGACGAGGCGCTGGGTGCCCAAGATGCGGCGAGTGCGGAGGGAACGGGCGCGGAGAGGACGGGCGCGGCGGAGAGCGCCGAGGCGGCGCATGCGGCACAGGCGGCGCATGCGGCACAGGCGGTGCGTGCGGCACAGGCGGTGCGTGCGGCACAGGCGGTGCGTGCGGCACAGGCGGTGCGTGCGACACAGGCGGTGACTGCGACAGATGCGGTGGGCGCGACAGGTGCGGTGGCTGCGACAGATGCGGTGGGCGCGACACATGCGGCACATGCAACACATGGCGCGCATGCGGTGGAGGTGGGACAGACCGGTGAGACGGCGCCGCTCCCGCAAGATGGGCGGACCTGCGGGTTCGAGGCGTTTCCCCGCGGGGCCGGGCCGGGGGTGTTGCTGCATGGGCTCTTCGAGCAGCTCGATTTCCAGGCCGGACCCGAGGAGCTCGAGACGCTCGTGGATGAGCAGATTCGTTTCGCCGGGATCGACCCGTCGCACTGCCAGGAGACGATCGCCGGGGTCCGCGAGGTGCTCAACACACCCTTGGGCGGTGAGCTGGAGGCGTTCACCCTCGCGCAGCTTTCCCGGGATCGGCGGCTCGATGAGCTGAAGTTTCTGTTTCCGATTGCCGGGCGGCGGGCGAGCGGCAACGGGGACGGTTCTGTGACAGGCGGCGCCGCAGACCGGTCGGCGGCGGGCGGTGCCGGAAATCCTTCGGCAGTGGGTCTTCGGCGGCGGGACCTGGCCGGTGTCTTCCGTCGCCACGGCTGGGACGATCTCGCCGCGCGCACCGAGCAGCTCGCGGCCGACGACATCCGCGGCGTCTTGATCGGCTTCATCGACATGGTTTTCGAGCACGAGGGCCGCTACTGGGTGGTCGACTACAAGTCGAACTACCTGGGGCCCACGCTGGGTGACTACGGGCCCGAGGCGCTGGCGCGCGAGATGGCCCGACACAACTACGACCTGCAGTTCATGCTCTACGCGCTGGCGCTGCACCGCTACCTCGCGCTGCGCATCCAGGGGTATGCCTACGACCAGCACTTCGGCGGGGTGCGCTATCTCTTCCTGCGGGGCATGTCGCCCCAGACCGGTTCGGCGCGGGGCGTGCATGCGGCGCGGATCGAGCGCGGGCTCATGGAGAATCTCTCGGCGCTGATGCACGACCCGGCGAGGGCGGCGCCATGAGTGTGACCACGGCCGAACTGCGCGAAGCCGGATTGATCTCGCGGCTGGACTACTACTTCGCCGACTTCATCGTGCGCCTGGCCGACGGCCGTGCCGGCGGTGTGGTGCCTACGTGGAATCACGATGGGGGCGCAGGCGGGGATGACCGCGTGCTGCTGGCCCTGGCGGCGGCGATGGCCAGTGCCCACACCGCCGGCGGTCACGTTTGCTTGCCGCTGGCCGATCTGGCCGGCCGGCCGGTTCTGCCCAAGATCCAGATGCCGGGGCCTCCGCGCGAGGCCGGTCCCAACCCCCTCTCGGGCCGCACCTGGCCGTCTTTGGAGCGCTGGCGCGCGGCCGTGGCCGGGAGCCCCGTGACCGGCCCTGGCAGCCCGCCGACGCCCTTGGTGCTCGATCAGGCTGACCGCCTCTACCTGCACCGCTACTGGGAGCACGAACAGCGGGTGATTCGTTTCCTGGGCGAGTGCGTGCGTGAGAAACCGGCAGAGGTGGATGAGGCTTGGCTCACGAAGGCGCTCGAGAGGCTCTTTCCGGAAGAGGCGTTGCTGCGAGGTGGGGCGGCCGGTGCGGCTGGTGCGGTTGGCGCAGCTGGTGCGGCTGGCGCGGTTGGCGCGGTTGGCGCGGCCGGCGCGGTTGGCGCAGCTGGTGCGGCTGGGGCGGGTGGCGCGTCGGCGCCTGACACGGCGCAAGAGCGTGCAACCGCCCGCGCGACGGAGGCGGCTGAAGGTGCTGACGGTGCCGCGCCGGTCGCCGATGCCGCGGAGTGGCGCAAGCTCGCCGCGCTCGTCACGCTCACCCGGAGGCTGTCGATCATCTCGGGCGGCCCCGGAACGGGCAAGACCACGGCGGTCATCAAGCTGCTGGCGCTGCTGATCGAGCAGGCGCAAAGCGCGGGGCGCGAGCTGCGCATCGCCCTGGTGGCGCCCACCGGCAAGGCGGCCGCGAGGCTGCAGGAATCGGTGGAGCAACAGCGCGCCGCTCTGCTGATCCCCGAGGCGGTGCGGGCGGCGTTGCCCGAGGAAGCCTCGACGATTCACAGGCGGCTGGGCGCCTACGGCCGGGGCTTCCGCTACAACCGGCAGAACCGATTGCCCTACGATGTGGTCGTGGTGGATGAAGCGTCGATGGTGGATGTCGTGCTCTTCTCGCGCCTCGTGGCAGCCCTCGAGAACGGCACGCGCCTGATTCTGCTTGGCGATCGCGATCAGCTCGCCAGCGTGCAGGCCGGGGCGGTGCTGGGCGACATCTGCCGCCTGGGAGCTGCCGAGCCCTACTCCGATGAGGTGGCCGCCAGCCTGCGCCGAATCGGCGGGGGGGATCTCACGCAGGGACAGCGCGACGCCGGGACGGACGGCCCGGAGCCATCACCGGAGGCCGCTCCGAGCGGGCTGGGGGACCACGTCGTGCATCTCCGCCGCAATTTCCGCTTCTCGCAGACGAGCGGAATCGGCGCCGTGGCGGCCGCCATCGTGGCGGGCGATGCCGGCGCCACGCTGGACGCGTTGCGGGATCCCGGCGGCGAGAGCGTGATCTGGCAACAGCCCGCGCCCGGGGCCGAGATGGCGAAGCTCGTGACACCGGCGGCGGTGGCGGGATTCGCGGCGTACTTGAAGGCGCCGACGGTCGAAGAGGCGCTGGAGGCGTTTCAGGGGTTTCGCATCCTCTGCGCACACCGGCGAGGTGAGGCTGGGGTGGAACAGCTCAATCCGGCCATCGAGAATGCCCTGGCCGGCGCGGGGCTCTGTCCGCGCGGCCGCCAGTGGTATCGCGGCCGGCCCGTGATGGTGACGCGCAACGAGCACGGGCTCCGTCTCTACAACGGTGATGTGGGCCTCACCTGGCCGGATGAAGAGGGCGTGCTCCTGGTCCACTTCCCAGACGGCCAGGGCGGGTTCCGCACGTTTCCACCCACCCGCCTGCCGGAGTTCGAGACCGTCTACGCGATGACGGTGCACAAGAGCCAGGGCTCCGAGTTTGGGCGCGTGGTGCTGGTGCTTCCGCAAGAGGCGTCAGCCATCCTGACGCGAGAGCTGCTCTACACGGGCGTCACGCGCGCCCGCCGTGCGGTAACGGTGCTGGGAGGGCAGGAGGTGATCGCGCATGCGGTCGCGACACCGGTCACGCGAGGGTCGGGGCTGGTGGACGGGTTGCGGGCGTATCGTGCGCGGTGCTAGCCGGGGCGGGCTGAGGAGAACGTTCGCTCACTGAATGCCTGACGAACTCCCCGAGCCGCGAGCCGAGAGCTCCGAGCCCCAACCCCTGAGCCGAGAGCTCTGAACCCCAACTCCCGAGCCGAGAATTCCTAGCCCCGCGCCTGTGCAGAAGGGACTACCACCAGAAGAGACCGTCGGCGAGCATGGCGTTGCAGATGATGACGATCATGTGCTCGGCATCCGGTTCACTGATGGATTCTTCGGGCGAGTCGCCGAGTTGATAGTTGAACACGGGGGCTTCTCGATCGAGCTTCTCGTCGTCGTCTTCGTCGTCCTCGCCGACCTCCTCGTACCATTCACGGTAGCTGGAGTCGCTCGAGGAGCTGATTCGAGACGGAGGCCAAGGATCACCCCGTAACCACCGACCCTCCATGGTTGTCCTCCCAACCTACTGCTACTAGACTCAGGGCCGAATCAGCCAGCGGTCAATCGTGTGCTTATCGGAGAGACGCTGACTCTGTGATTCACAGCCGGTGATTATCCCGTATGGCGCCACTTCCAGTATACGCATTCGGAGGCGTTGATGCATGACCCATCTCGAGCGATCCATCGTTGACCGAGGTGTTGCTACCAACGGCGGCTGTGCCCCCGCGCTCACTTGTCCGGGGACGCGCCGGACGGACTGCGCCCGGGTTGCGAGAGCTGGCCGAACCTACTTCCGGACGATGGTCCCACGTGCGAAGAGCCGCAGTGGTGTAGTCTTTGCGATGGCCTGCCTGATGCCCACCGGTGTCGTTGGCGCCCAGGCCCAGGAGATACCCTCGGGAGATCGTTCGACCGCAATCATCGAGCGCGTCACGCCCATACTGCAGGAGGAGCTTCGGCAGCAGGAACTGACCTTGGGGGCACCGGTCTTTCTTCGCATCTTCAAGGCTTCTCGAACCCTCGAAGTGTGGATGGAGCGCGATGGTCGGTTCAGCCTGTTCAAGCATTACGAGATCTGCTCCTATTCTGGGGACCTGGGGCCGAAGCTGCGTACCGGTGACCTACAAAGCCCGGAGGGGTTCTACTTCGTGACGCCGGGGCGGCTCAACCCGGCAAGCAGTTTTCACCTTTCGTTCGATCTTGGGTACCCGAATGCCTATGACCGCGCCCATGGGCGCACCGGCAGCTATCTGATGGTCCACGGCGACTGCGTCTCGATTGGGTGCTACGCGATGACGGACGCTTCGATCGAGGAGATCTATGCCCTGGTCGATGCCGCCTTTCGTGGCGGTCAGCCCTTCGTCCGCGTCCATATCTTCCCGTTTCACATGGACGCGGCCAATCTGGAGGCGCAGGCTTCATCCCCGTGGGCCGACTTCTGGAAGAACCTGAAAGAGGGTTACGACTGGTTTGAACGTTGCGGCCGGCCGCCGAATGTCGAGGTTCTGGAGAAGCGCTACGTGTTCAATGCCTCGTGAGGTCGCGGTTTGCAGCGTGACCGGGATCGAAGTACGCAACATCCTCGTCTCGTGGGAAGAGTCCTCCACCTGGAGGTCCCTTCCGGCGGATTGCATGTCATGCTCGGCAGGCCACACAGGCAGGCCACACAAGCAGGCCACACAAGTCAGCTGCGCCGCTTCTGCATTCTCTATTCGGGCGATTTCGGTCCGAAGCTGCGTAGCGGCCGCGGCCTCACCGGAGTAGAGCCGGCAGGGGAGGGCTGGTGGGGCAGTGGGCAGCTACTCGAGAACCCGCGCGGACCTCTCCAGCTCGTCTTGCGACGGTTGATACACGTCACCCATCTTCACCCTTCCAGGGTTCGCCGGGCAGGTGCGCCACGAGGTTTGCGAGGACCGCATCCATGGCGGCGTCGAAGTTCCAGGTGAAGCCGGGTCGAAGGATCGGTCCCACGTCATCACGGAAGTCGGGTTGCTTTCGCTTCTGGGATGGGTTCGCTTCGAACTGCGCCCGGGTGACCGTGCGTTCGTCCCTGTCCATGTAGCGCTCGAAGCAAGCGAGAAGCGTCGCCGGATCGATGCGCCCCTGGTCCATGGCGTGCCAGACGTCGAAGAGGTCGCGCCCTTGCTTCCTCTGATAGAGTGCCCTGAGCTTGGTGCAGACCAACTCGTCGATGGCGTAGGTCGAGACGTCCGCCGTGCCGCCGAACCTGGGTTTGCCACTTCGAATGGCACGTGCTTGACGCCGAGCCCGGTGAAGTGCTGCCGGGTGTTGATCTCGGTCTTGAGCTTCAGCCTCAGCGGCGGCGCGTCCTCGGACTCGAAGCGGTACACCAGGTTCACCCGTCCCTCGTGAAAGACACGACGGGGCACCCCGAGCCACGGGTCCAGCAAGGCACGTACTCGATCGAGCGTCTGACCGATGGGGTCTGCCTGGACCTGAACCAGATCGATGTCCTCGGAGTACCTCAGCCGGCGGGGTGAGGTAGATCTTGTACAGCGCGGTGCCGCCGCGAAAGACCAGATTGCCTACCACCTCAGATACGGAGAAGAGATCGACGATGGCGCGGCTCATGACGAGATCCTGCTCGACCTGGGTGGCGAGCCGCCACGGCGCCTGCGCTCTCCAGGCCGTGATGTGGTCCTTGGGGATCATTCGTCCGGCTCCACTTCAACGTTGACGATGAGCTTCCAGCGCGGGCTCCGCTTCCCACCCGCGATGTTGGCCGCGCGCCGCAGCGGCGTGTAGCTCCGCGCATTCTGCGCCACGAAGGGTCCGAGAGCTCGGGCGAGATCTTCCTGCCCGACCAGCTCCAGAAGGTGCCCCAGGCGTTGCGACCAGCTTACGGGGCAGCGCTTCGCGGCGTGGCGTAGCTCGGCGGCGTCCATCTCCTCGGAGAGCTCGGCCAGGGCCGTTGCGATGTTGTCCAGTCCACCGGCATGGTTCGGGTAGCCGACCAGCTCGAGGGCTGTCCCCTCCGGGGTGGAATACCGCAGCACGCCGCGTGGCGTGTTGACCTCGGTGACGGGCATCTTGTCGAGATCGCCACGCGCGATGAACTCGACACGCACCATCCCGCAGTCGATAGCCTGGCGGTTCTTGCGCACCATGACCTGGGTCGCCTGGGGTCGCTGGTGGGCCGCGCCATGGCGCTCGGCGGCGCTCAACAGACAGACGTAGTAGGGCTCCCCGCTAGCCTGCACGAGCTGGTCGACGAACTGCTCCGCGGGCAGGCAGCCGAGGCGTCCGTGCTCAAGTGGAACGATGACGTGGAAACTGCGCACGGGCTCGGCGATCAGCTCCTGTTTTTTCAGTCGGCGCAACTGGGCGTGCACCGCCGGAGGATTGCCCTCAATCGCCTGGATCGCGTCGGCGGTTGTGAAATGGTAGGTTCCACTCGCCGCCAGATCTCTAGACGGAAACTCGCCCCACGTGCAGGCTGTAGATCCCTGTCCATGACCGCCATTTTTGAGACTTTGTCTCATCTATCGTGCCCCGGGGCACGGACTTAACTAGTTGATATTGAATTCTTTACAGACTTCAACCGTGACGGATTGGGGTCTCCACACATGCCCTGTTCACCGGAGGAGGGAAGCTGACGGCCGGCCTGGGAGAACGGAGGCTGACGATCGGCCATGGAGAGTGGAGGTCGGCGACCGGCCAGGGACAGCTGAGGCCGGCCACCGCCAGGGTGCATCCAGGCCGGCCAACGGCGTCTCACCAACGACCGTGGCGA
>CAYQJL010000175.1:0-13428 GCA_964417675.1 uncultured bacterium
AGGACGGCCTGGAGAGCAAGGACAACCTGGAGAGCAAGGACGGCCTGGAGAGCAAGGACGGCCTGGAGAGCAAGGACGGCCTGGAGAGCAAGGACGGCCAGTATGTTCGGGACAGCAGCGTGGCAATCTGCCCCCCATCTTGGGTAGACTGATGGATCTGATCGATTGGATCGAACGGGCCGGAGCCTAGGGAGGGTGTGTTGAGAGACCGCTTGGTTTTGATCATCATGATCGATGCTCTGGGGCATCGGCTGGTGGGGGAGTGGGACGCCTTCAAGCAGCTTTCGGCACCCGACGGACCGGTTCCCAGTGTGTGTGGATATTCGAGCGCCTGTGTGCCCTCGCTGTTGACCGGCCGCTATCCGGTCGAGCACGGGCACTGGGCGATGTACCTGCGCGACCCGCAGCGGTCGCTTTTCAAGCCCTATGCGCCCTTCCTTTGGCTGGCGTCCGGTTTGCTGGGCCGCAACGGCTTCACCCGGCGGTGGATTTCGCGAGCCCTGTGGCATCGCGGGATCACCGGCTACTTCAGTCTCTACGAGATCCCCCCTTATCTGCTGCCCCACTTCGATCTGTGCCAGAAGCAGGACATCTACCAGGCAGGCGCATTTCCCGGCATCGAGACGCCGTTCGATGTGGCGGACCGCCTGGGGCTGGCCTACCGCATATGGACCTGGAACACCCCGGAGCAGGAGAATCGCACGGGGCTCGAAGAGGCCATCGAGAGGGGCGAGGATGACTTCCTGTTCTTCTACTCTCCCGGCCTGGACTCGATCATGCACGCCCACGGCACGCGCAGCCCCCAGACGCAGAGCAGCCTGCAGGAGTACGAGGCCTTCACCTACCGCATGCTGGAACGGGCGCAGACGAAGTATCGCGAGGTTCGCCTGCTCGTGTTCGGGGATCACGGCATGGCTGATGTCCATGCCAGCCACGACATCATGGGACCGTTGAAGGGCCTGGGGCTGAGGGTCCCTCAGGACTGTCTCTACTTCATCGATTCGACCATGGCGCGTTTCTGGTTCTTCGAATCAGGGGTCCGCGAGCAGGTCGAGGCGTTGCTGCGCAGCCTGCCGGGAGGCCGGATCGTGGAGGATCCGGAACTCGAACGTCTGGGCATTCTGTTTCCCGACCGCCGCTACGGCGAGATGCTCTTCCTGGCGGATGCGGGGGAGCTATTCGTACCGAGTTTCATGGGCCGTACCGGGCCGCGGGCCATGCACGGATACCATCCGCAGCACGTCGATTCCGACACCATCGTGCTCGGCAACTACGCGCATGCCGGCATCGGCAGCATAATGGACATCGGTCCCTTGATCAGCGCGGAACTCGAGGGGCTGGCCGGATAGCCGCCCGAGCCGGCATGGCGGCCGGCGTGGCGGCCGGCGTAGGAACCGGCGTAGGGGCAGACAGCGGGACGAGAGCAGAGTACAGAGTATGAAGAAGCACTCGATGACCATCGGCCTTCTGTTGAGCGGGTTGTTCCTGTATCTCGCTTTCCGCAAGACCGATTTTGGCGAGCTGTGGACGCACCTGAGCGCCGCGCGCTACGAGCTGCTCATCCCGGCCTCGATTCTGACCATCGTGGCCCTGTGGGTACGGGCGATGCGCTGGGGCCTGCTGCTCGCCCCCCTTGGGAAGATAGGCGGCGGGATGCTTTTCAGCGCCACCTCTATAGGGTTCATGTGCAACAACATCCTGCCGATGCGCCTGGGCGAGGTGATCCGGGCCTACGTGATCGCACGGTCGGCCGGTGTGCGGGGCTCGGCTGCTTTCGCCACCATCATCATCGAACGGCTCTTCGATCTCTTTTGCATGATCGGCATATTCGGGATCCTGCTCGTCTTTGCGCCGTTCTATCACCGCTCCTTCAAGTTCGGCGTGCTGTTCGCCTTCGCGGCCGGCATCCTGGCCCTGGCGGGATTGGTGTTCTTCTATCTGAAGCCGGGGCCCGTCGAACGGCTGGTCGGTTGGTTCCTGCCCGGGAAGATACGGGAACGCCTGCTGACCATGCTGCGCAGCTTCGGGCAGGGATTGGAAATTCTGCGCGATTTTCCCCGCTTGGTCGGCATCGGACTGCTGACCGTGCTCATGTGGCTCCTGATCGCGGTCGTCGTCGAGATGTGTTTTGCCGCCGCCCGGCTCGAAACCGCCGAACTCACCTTGCCGGCCACCGCCAGCTTGATGGTGCTGGTCGTCATGGCGATCGGCGTCATGGTGCCTTCCGGGCCAGGATTCGTGGGCACCCTGCAAGCGGCGGCGGTGCTCGGCCTGGCGATCATCGGGTACCGGGACACCGACCGGGCGCTCAGCTTCTCGATTCTCTATCATGCCACCCAGTGGTTTCCCGTCGTGCTGGTCGGGCTCTTCTACCTGGTTCGGGAGAACCTGTCCCTGGCGCAGGTGCAGAAGATTTCGAGCCAGGATCATCTCGCCTAGGAGGAGGTCGGGGGGGGGCGGCGACCCCGCTCCCGCCGCCCGGTGGAGGAAGTTGACCCGGGTGGTAGACAGGTGCTAATCTCAATCGATTGCAAAGATAAGCGGCCCCCTGGCCGATGGTTGCGTCATAGGAGGTACCGCCTAGCGAACCCTTGATGCCTGAGCATCCTGGCCCCGCCGGGGGACCGGGAAGACAACGTCAACTGCCTGAACCGGAGCCGGGGATCCATGTCCGGCTGCGGCCGAGGATGGGGTGTAGCGCTTACGCGTGAGCGTGCCCTGATTTGGGAGCGAACGGCGAGTCAATGCGACAGGTGTTTTTCTCAGAGGGGGATCGCGGGGGTACCCGGCCTGCGGTGGCGGCTTCGGCGCAGGCCGATCCGGCCCTCAGTTTCGAGCCTCGTGGATTCTACCAGCGCCACGGAAAGCGTCTCTTCGACCTTCTCGTCGGATGTCTGGGTTTGATTCTCCTGAGCCCGCTGTTTCTGGCCGTGGCTCTGGCCATCAAGCTGGAGTCCAAGGGGCCGGTCTATTACCGATCCACCCGAGTGGGGCGACGCGCCCGCACCTTCGAGTTCCTGAAGTTTCGGACCATGCGGGCCGACGCCGAGAAGCTGAAGGCCGAGCTCGAACACCTCAACGAGATGGACGGTCCGGTCTTCAAGATCAAGAATGATCCGCGGGTGACGCGGGTGGGCCGCTTCCTGCGCAAGACCTCGCTCGACGAACTTCCCCAGCTCCTCCATGTCGTGCGCGGGGAGATGAGCCTGGTCGGCCCGCGGCCGCCGATCCCGGAGGAGGTCGAGCAGTATGAAGCCTGGCATCGCCGCCGCCTCTCGGTCGTGCCCGGCATCACCTGCTTGTGGCAGGGGAGCGGGCGCAACCGCATCCAGTTCGATGACTGGATGCGGCTCGACATGAAGTACATCGATAGCCTCAGCTTCCGGGTGGATCTGAAGACCTTGATCATGACGATCCCAGCCGTGCTCCGGGGCGACGGCGCCAGCTAGGCTGGCCATGGTGGGTCGGCGATGACGAGGGCCAGGCGAGGCAGGCGATGACGAGGGCCAGGCGAGGCAGGCGATGACGAGGGCCAGGCGAGGCAGCGGAGACGAGGCGAAGCGACGGCTGGTCTTCTTCGCCGATCCGCCCTACTTCGGGGGGGCGGAAGAGTACATCGTAATGCTGGCGGCCGCGTGCCCCCGAGATGGGTGGGAGCCCGCGGCGCTGATTCCCGACGATGAAGGAGGCCGGGAACTGGGGCGACGTCTCGATCAGGAGGGGGTCGCGGTGGAACGCTTCCGCCGGCGGCGCTGGCACGATCCCGCGTTGGTGCTGGATCTGGCGCGCCGGTTCCGGGCGCTGCGCGCGCAGGTGGTTCATATGAACCTGCCCTCGGTCTATGACAGCTGCCTTTCGATGCCGGCGGTGGCCGCCAAGCTGGCCGGCTGCCGGCGCGTGGTGACCACCGAGCATCTGCCGATGGTGGACCGGGCCCGCCGCCGCATGGTGGTCAAGATGGCGCTGGTGCCCTGGATCGACGCCATCATCGTGCACACAGAGACCAATCGCGGCATTCTGGCTCGCAAACACCACATGCCCTCCGGACGGATGAGGGTGATTCCCAACGGCAGCGCCGATTGCGCCCCGCTCTCGGACGGCGAGCGGCGGGCGGCCCGAGACTCGATCGGCCTGGCCGGGGAGGAGGGCGGCATCCTGATCGCCGCGGGGCTCACGGAGCGCAAGGGCCATCGTTTTCTGTTCGAGGCGCTGGCGGCGCTGCCGGCCGGATTGCCCGCCTGGCGGCTTCTGGTCATGGGCAAGGGGGAGGCGGAGCAGGATCTGCGGGAACGGGTCCGGGCGCTGCATCTGGACGGGCGCGTCGAGTTTCTCGGCTTTCGCACGGATGCCCGCCGCGTGATCGAGGCCTGCGACCTTCTCGTTCTGCCCTCGCTGATCGAGACCCAGCCGCTGGTCATCACGGAGGCGATGGCCGCTCGCCGGCCGGTGGTCGCCTCGGCCATCTTCGGAATCCCGGAGATCGTGAGCGAGGGCCGGACCGGCCGGCTGGTGCCTCCCGGCGAGGTCGAGCCTCTGCGGGCCGTTCTGGCCGAGTTGGTGCGGGATGCGGAGCAGCGGCGCCGCCTGGGCGAGGCCGGCCGGCTACGCTACGAGCAGGAGTTCACCCTGGAGCGGATGGCCGAGCGGACCTATGCGGTACTCAGGGGGGAGGCGGCCCGGGGCCGCAACTAGGAATCGTAACCAAAGGAATCGATGTGCGGATCGTACAGGCCAACAAGTTCCACTTCATCAAGGGCGGGGCGGAGCGCTACTACATTGACGTCAGCCAGCGACTGGCCGAGCGCGGGCACGAGGTGATTCCTTTTGCCATGCGACATCCGCGCAACCTGGAGTCGGTGCATGCTTCCTACTTCGTGCGGGAGGTGGACTATCATGGCGGCCTGGGGGTGTGGCAGAAGCTGCGGGCCGGAGCGCGCAGCATCTACAGCCGTGAGACGGTGCGCCAGGTGCGCCGCCTCGTGCGCGCGCAGCATCCGCAGATCGCCCACATGCACAACATCTACCACCAGATCTCGCCGTCACTGATTGCGACGCTGCATAGCCTCGGGATTCCGATGGTGCACACGTTGCATGACTACAAGGTCGTCTGTCCCGGTTACCTGATGATGACCCCCGAGGGCATCTGTGAATGCTGCAAGGGGGGCAAGTACTTCAATGTGGTGAGGCACCGTTGTCTGATGAACTCGACGGCGGCTTCCTGGGTCGGCTTCATCGAGGCCACCCTGCATGAGTGGCTCAAGACCTACCACAAGGTCTCACTCTTTCTCTGCCCGAGCCGGTTTCTGCTCGAGAAGGTGGCCGAGTTCGGCCTGCCGAGGGAGAAGTTGGTGCACTTTCCCTACTTCCTGCCGCTGGACCAGTACCGGCCCGAGACGAAGCCGTCGGACTATTTCATCTATCTGGGGCGGCTGTCGCGGGAGAAGGGCATCGCCACACTGCTCGAGGCGGTCCGGCGCCGCCAGGGCGGCCGCATGACCTGCCGCATCCTGGGGGAAGGGCCGCTGGAATCGTCGCTGAAGCAGAAGGCCTCCGATTGGGGGCTTGCCAACGTGGAGTTCTCCGGGTATCTGCAGGGAGAGGCCTTGCACGATGTCATCCGTGGTGCGGCCTTCACGGTGGTGCCCTCGGAGTGGTACGAGAACCTGCCGTTTGCCGTGCTGGAGAGTTTCGCCTTGGGAACCCCGGTGGTCGGGGCCCGCAATGGGGGCATCCCCGAAATGGTGCTTCACGGAGAGACCGGCCTGGTGTTCGAGCCCGGCAACCCTGAGGATCTGGCCGCAGCGCTCGAGGAGATGGAGGTCAATCCCGCGCGAACGGTTGCGATGGGTGAGGCCGCGCGGGAACTGGTGGCGCGCCGCTACTCTCCCGGGCCGCACCTGGAACGGCTCGAGGAGATCTATGGCCAGGTGATCCATGGGCGGGCAGCGCTCGTGGCGGCCGAGCAGGCCCATCCGGCGGAAACGGGGCCGGCGCCTCAATCGGAGCAGGTGAGCCGATGAAGATTGCGATGATCGGACAGAAGGGCATTCCGGCCACCTATGGCGGCATCGAGCGCCATGTCGAGGAAATCGCGACGCGCCTGGTACAGCGCGGCCACGACGTCACCGTCTTCAGCCGCCTCTACTACAGCCAACACCATGGACCGTTCCGGGGCATCGAGAACAAGCGGATTCCCAGCATCCGCACCAAGCATATGGATGCGATCTCGCATTGTGCATTCACCACCTTGTACAGCTTGCTGGACAAGCATGACATCGTGCATTTCCACGCGCTGGGTCCCTCGCTCTTCTCGGCCATCCCACGGATCGTGGGATCGAAGACGGTCGTGACCGTGCATGGTCTCGACTGGCAGCGCGGCAAGTGGGGCAAATTCGCAACCTGGTTCCTGCGCGCCTGTGAACGGCCGGCTGTGGCGTTTCCCAACGAGACGATCGTGGTCTCCGAGACGCTGGGAAAGTACTTCAAGGAGCGTTTCAACGCCGACACCAATGTGATTCCCAACGGTACCAATCCGGGCACGATCCGGCCCCCGAACCGGATCAAGCGCTGGGGCCTGGACCGGGGACGCTACATCCTGTGGGTGGGCCGCCTGGTGCCGGAGAAGGGATGTCATTACCTGATCGAGGCGTTTCGCAAGATCAACACCGACGCCAAGCTGGTCATGGCCGGCGGCTCGAGTTTCTCGGACACCTATGTGCAATCCCTCGAACGCCTGCGGGGCGGCGATGAACGCATTCAGATGGTCGGCTACGTCTACGGGGATGTCCTCGAGGAGCTGTGGAGCAACGCGTATCTGGTGGTGCAGCCCTCGATCCTCGAGGGGCTGTCGATAGCCCTGATCGAGGCACTGAGCTTCGGGCGCTGTGTGGTGGCCAGCGACATCCCCGAGAACATCGAGGTCGTGGAGGATTCGGCCATCACCTTCAAGTCCCGGGACGTGCAGGACCTGCGCTCGAAACTGCAGATGTGCCTGGACCACCCGGACATGGTTACGGCCACCGCGTCACGCTGCCGTACCCTCGCAGAAGAGAAGTACAGCTGGCCGCGCCTGGTGGAAGCCACCGAGAAGGTCTACGAGAAGGCCCTGAATCGGGCGTGACGCCCCGGAAGCCGCGCAGCCGGCCCGCGCGCCGGCAGGAACGCGCGAACAGGAACGCGCAGCCGGCCCGCGCGGCAGGAGCGCGCGAACAGGAAGCCGCGCAGAGGGGACCGGCGGGGCTGAGCGAGAGGGAAGTAGGATGCTTCAAGGTGTGATCCTGGCAGGAGGCCGGGGGGAACGGTTCTGGCCGCTGAGCCGGCGGGATCGTCCGAAACAGCTGCTGCGTCTCTTCGGCGATCGATCCATGTTGAGATTGACCTGGGACCGCCTGCGGTGGCGATTGCCACCGGAGAGGCTGTGGGTCATTACCGGCAGCGATCTGGAGGCCGCGATCAGGCAGGATCTGCCCGAACTCGGCGGCGATGGTTTGATCGCCGAGGTTGCCGGCCGAAACACCGCGCCGGCGCTGGCCGTCGCAGCTGCCTTGGGGGTACGCGGCGGGGCCGATCCGGTGCAGTTGATCGCGCCCTCCGACCATCTCGTGCCCGACCCGGGCGCCTTCTGGGATACGGTGGAGGAGGGGCTGCGCGCGATCGAGCAGCAGCCGGGCGGCCTGGTTACCTTTGGGATCCGGATCGACCGGCCGGATACCGGCTATGGTTACATCGAGTGTGGAGAACGGGTTGGGGGACCGAGGTCGGCCTATGCCGTCGCCCGGTTCCACGAGAAGCCCAATGAGGAGACGGCGCGCGCCTATCAGGCGGCCGGCAGCTTCTACTGGAACAGCGGCATCTTCCTGTGGCGGGCGCGCGCGTTCCTCGACGAGGTGGCCCGGCACCTGCCTCGGCTCCATGCCCTGGTGACGCCTCTGATGGACGCCGCGGATCCCCACGCGCTGCTCGATGAGATCTTCCAGCGGGCCGATCCGGAGTCGGTGGACGTTGCCGTACTGGAAAAGTCGGCCCAGGTTCGCGTTCTGCCCGCAGGCTTTGCCTGGAGCGATGTGGGAACCTGGGAACGCTGGGGTGATCTGGTGGCGGCCCACGCGGCGGAAGAGACTCACACGGGGAGTGCGGCTCGGGCGGTCGGCACGGGAAGCGCCGGCGCTGCGGCCGGCACGGGTGAGGCCGCTTCCAGGGCCGGCACGGGAAGCGCCGGCGCCGCGGCCCCACGGCCGAATGCCACCGCGGGGGATGTCCTCTGCCTGGATTCGAGAGGATGTGCGCTCTATGCAGAGAATGGGCTAGTGGTTACACTGGGGCTTGAAGATATGATCGTCGTTCGAGCCGGTGATGTGACGATGGTGTTGCCGAAGTCACGTTCGGCGGAAGTACGCTCCATTATCGAGGCCCTGCGAGAGATCCATCCCGAGCAAGGCGATCGACTCTGAAGCGAACTCAACGCGGACGGTGCCCGGCAGGGATGCGATGGGCTCTGGCAACAGGGAGGTTGCAATGCGTGCCGTGAAGCGGAGCTTGGGAGCCGTCTCCCCCATCCTGCTCACCCTGCTGCTGGCCGGGTGCAGCACGGAGAGGCCGGTACCCAGAATGCCGGCCGAAATCCCGACCCGGCTGCCCTCGCAGGAGGAGGCCCGCCGAGTGCGGCCGGGGTCCCCGGACGCCAATGGCCGGACCACTCCGGCCGCGACCCCGGCCGAGGCACCCGCCCAGACGCCGGCCGCGACGCCGGGTGCGACGCCGGCTGCGACGCCGGGCGCGACCCGGGGCGCGACGCCGGCCGCGACGCCGGGCGCGCAGGGTTCCCCCACGCAGATTCCGGCGAATGCTTCCCGCGTCACCGTCCCCCAGCCCACGGCAGGGGATTCGCCGTCTGCGCATCCCGCTCACGACGGGGCGCCGCAGTATGCCGTGTTGGGATACCGTGTGCAGCTGTTGGCCACCTCGAGTGAGTCGGTGGCGCACGCGTACGCGGCGCGGATCGATCGCCTCCTGTCCGAGAGGGTGTATGTCGTATCGGAGGGATCGCTCCACAAGGTGCAGATTGGAGACTGCCTGAGTCAGGACGAGGCACGCCACCTTCGCAGACGGGCGATCGAGAGCGGAGAGGATGACGCGTTCATCATCAGTGCCCAGGTCCAACCGCCCCCAGGAGGAGATCCACAGGACGATCCGCAGCAACCGCCCGACGATCGCAGGTGACAGATAGGAGCAGAGCACAATGCCAGCGATCCCCCCGGTGATTCTCTTCGAAGATGGCCATGCCGATCAGATCGGTCCGCTTGCCCTGACCCGGCCCGTCTTCCGCCTGGTCTGCGGTGGCCTGACGCTGCTCGAGCGTTGGGTGTTGATCACGGGCATGGATCCGCGGGGCGCCTTTCTGCGCGCGCACCTCGCGCCGTTGGAACGGGAGCGGGGGCTTCTCACGGTCACGCCCATGGGAGGCGGCGCCAGTCACCGGGCGGTCCCGGCGGTGGTGTCCCCGGCCGCGTCGTCGAGGGCGACAGCGCCAGCCGCCGTGGATTCTTCGGCGGGCCCGAACCCTGCCGATGAGTGCCTCTATGTCAATGCGGCCTACCGTGCCGAGGAGGAGAGCTGGAAGGAGATCGCCAGCCTTCCCGAGGAGACCGTCCTGCTGACCGGGGATGATCGCGTGTTGGCCCTGCGCACCCGGCTCGGGGGGGAGCCAGCCGGGTGGGATCGTCTCCGGGTCCATCTATGCGGCGGTCCAGCCGGGATTCTCCCGACCCTGACCTCCCGGCCCGCCGGCGCATGCACGCTGCTGCGCCATGCCTGGGATCTGGCCGCCGCGCACGAAGAACGGCTGCATGCCGATTTGAACCTGATTGTGGAACGTATTTCTCTGGCACCTTTCGATCCGGCCGCCGCGAACGCCGAATGTCACGTGCAAGGTGGCAGGGTCTATGCCGCGCCGGATGTCGCTGTGGAGGGGCCCTGCGTCTTCGACAGCCGGCATGGACCGATTCTGCTGGCGGCGGGGGCGCACGTTCTGCCGTTCAGTCACCTGCGCGGGCCGCTCTATGTCGGTCCTCATGCGCGGGTTCTGGGCGGAAGCCTGTCCGGTTCCTACATCGGACCGCACTGTAGGGTTCGGGGAGAGGTAGCGTCGTCGGTCCTTCTGGGGTACGCGAACAAGGCCCACGATGGCTTCATCGGCCACTCCTACATGGGGGAGTGGGTCAATCTCGGAGCGCTGACGACGACCTCCGATCTCAAGAACAACTACGGCATCATTCGGATGCGTGAGCCCAGGCCGCCGTCCACCTCGGCCGGGGACACCTCCCGCGATGGATGGGTGGAGCGCGTCACCGGACAGATCAAGCTGGGCAGCTTTCTGGCCGACCATGCCAAGACGGCCATCGGAACGCTGCTGTCCGCGGGCACCGTGCTGGGCGTGGGCGCGAATCTGTTCGGTGCGGCCGGTTCGGCCCCACGCTGGATGCCCTCATTTGGGTGGGGGTGCGGCGCCAAGGCCGCCAGCTATGATTGGGAGCGGTTCATCGAGACGGCGTGCGTGGTCATGGACCGGCGGGGCTGTTCGATGCGGGCCGCCGAGCGGGAGGTGCTCGCGAACGTTTTTGAACGGACGCGCGAAGCGCGGCAGACCTTCATCGACAGCGAAAGGGAGTAACCCGCCATGCCCGAACTGCGCCGGGATCCTGTCGTGGGCCGCTGGGTCATCATATCGACCGAACGCGGCAAGCGGCCGTCCGATTTCGGGCGATCGGTGCCCCGTCGTCGCACCGGCTTCTGCCCGTTTTGTCCGGGGCACGAGGACAAGACGCCGCCCGAGGTCTACGCGATTCGGGACAACGGTTCCACACCCAACGGGCCGGGCTGGTATGTGCGCGTTGTACCGAACAAGTTTCCGGCGCTGCAGATCGAGGGTGAGTTGGACCGCCGCGCCGAGGGGATGTACGACAAGATGAACGGCATCGGAGCTCACGAGGTCATCATCGAGTCCCCGGATCACCTGCGTGAATTGAGCCGGCAGAATGTGGCGCAGATCAACCGCGTGCTGTGTGCCTTCCGGGCCCGCATGGTGGATCTGGCACGCGACAAACGGTTTCGCTACATCCAGCTCTTCAAGAATCACGGGGAGGCAGCCGGGGCTTCTCTCGAGCACGCGCACACGCAGCTCGTCGCCACCCCGATCGTGCCCCGGCGGATTCTCGAGGAGCTGGAGGGATGCCAGCAGCACTTCGAGTTGAAGGAGCGCTGCATTTACTGCGACATCATCGATCAGGAACTGACGATCGGGAAGCGGGTGGTGTGCGAAAACTCGGAGTACATTGCCATCGAGCCGTTTGCCGCGCGCTTTCCGTTCGA
The DNA here is from genome assembly GCA_964417675.1 of uncultured bacterium. Lineage (GTDB taxonomy): Bacteria > Eisenbacteria > RBG-16-71-46 > CAIMUX01 > WJJG01 > CAYQJL01. The sequence goes on from CAYQJL010000175.1 coordinate 11,368, forward strand.
GACCTGGATCCTCCCGCGCATGCATCAGTCCTACTTCGAGCAGTCATTCCGAGGCAATTTCTACTCGTTCGCCCGCATTCTGAAGGAGACGCTGACCCGCGTGAACATCGCGCTCAATGAGCCGCCCTACAACATGGTGCTGCACACCTCGCCCTGCAACGATTGGCGCGGACCGAAACAGAACCACTGGTACCTGGAGATCATGCCCAAACTGACCCGCGTGGCGGGATTCGAATGGGGCACCGGCTTCTACATCAACCCCACGCCACCCGAGGATGCCGCCGCCTATCTGCGTGACGTCCGGTTGCCCGCCAACGGCGAGGAGTGGGAGGCGGACGAGAACGACCCGGGTGCATCCACGGAGGATTCAGTATGAGGATCCTGTACGCCGCGGCGGAAATGGTTCCCTTCGCCAAGGTGGGGGGCCTGGCGGATGTGGCCGGCGCGCTCACGCGGGAACTGGCGCTGTTGGGACACGAGGTCTATGGATACCTGCCGGTCTACCCCTCCGTGCGGCGGCACTGGGAGCAACTGGCGCCAAGGAAGATCTCGGACGTTCAGGTGCCTTTGGGCGATACGCTTCTGGAGGGGGCCATTCATGTGGGCGCCGTGCCGGGAAGCCCGGCCAAACTGATCCTGCTCGAATGCGACCCCCTGTATGACCGGCCCAATCCGTACGTGGATCCCACCACGGGAACCGACTGGCCTGACAACCCCCGGCGGTTCGGTTTCTTCTGCCGGGCGCTGCCGATCGCCTGCACCCTGCTCGAGTGGGTGCCGGATGTCCTGCACCTGAACGACTACCAGCTCGGCCTGCTGGCCTTGATCATGAAGGAGCAGCACCGGGCCGGTGTGTTCCAGAACGTGGCGATCTGCTACAGCATCCACAATCTCGGCTATCAGGGAATCTTCCCGGCCGAACTACCCCCGCCGGACAACACAGACCGCAGCGGCACCAGCGCCGCCCGGGCCGATGCCGACGGGGCCGGTGCCGACGGGGCCGGTGCCGACGGGGCCGGTGCCGACGGGGCCGATGCTGACGGGGTTGGCTCTGACAGTGCTGCCGTTCGCGGGAGCGCACGGAGTGCTGACGCAGCGCGCGATGCGCTGGCGGAAGTCTTGACGCAGCTCGGCCTGCGGGAGGATCAATTCTGGCCCATGGGCCCGCTCGAGTTCCACGGCCGGGTCAATCTCATGAAGGCGGGTCTCTGGTATGCGGATCTGATCACGACCGTGAGCCCGACGTATGCCGAGGAGATCCAGACGCCCGAACATGGCTTCGGGCTCGACGGTGTCCTGCGCGATCGCAGCGACCACCTGATCGGGATCCTCAACGGCATCGACGCCGACTACTGGAATCCGGAGACGGATCCACTCATTCCCTACAACTACGGCCCCTCCGACTTCCAACGCAAACGGGAGAACAAGCGGCGGCTGCTCGAGGTGACCCACCTGCCGGTCGAGGACCGAACGCCCGTGATCGGCATGGTGGGCCGGTTGGTCGAGCAGAAGGGGCTCGATATCCTGGCCGGCATTCTCGACACCTTCCTGAAGGAGAACGAGGTTCGGATCGTGGTTCTGGGAAGCGGCCAGCCCGAGTACGAGACGCTGCTCAAAAAGGCGGCGCGACGCTTCCCCAAGAAGCTGGCCGTCAGCACGGGGTTCGACGAACCGCTGGCTCACCTGATCGAGGCCGGGTCGGATTTCTTTCTCATGCCGTCACGCTATGAACCTTGCGGGTTGAACCAGATGTACAGCATGCGCTATGGGACGATCCCGATCGTGCGACGCACCGGTGGCCTGGCCGACACGGTCGAGGAATTCAACCCCGAGCGCGGCACGGGCAGCGGATTCGTCTTCACCGACTACAGCCCGGGCGCCCTGCGCGCCGCCCTCGAACGGGCGCTGGCAGCCTACCAGCACACCTCCGCGTTCAAGGCGCTCATCACCCGCGTCATGCGGCGGGATTTTTCCTGGGCCCACTCGGCCCGCAAGTACATCGAGGCCTACGAATGGGCCCGGGCCGAGCGGACCAGGTCCAATGAGGAGCAAACCCGCTAG
>CAYQJL010000176.1:0-5142 GCA_964417675.1 uncultured bacterium
TTGGTGTCGTCCGCGATGTAGATGGCATGCAGGTAGTCCTTGTACCACTGGTAGGCGGCGCCACCCTGGTCGTTGAGTTCCCAGCCGATGTCCTGGCCGGTGATGAAGAGAGCACCCCCGTTGTCGAGATAATTCGACAGGGCGGCCCGGTCCTGGGCGTCGACGGTAGGGAAGGCCCAGCCCACGTTCCAGACGATGGCGGGGAAGTTGTTGATGACTTCATTGGTCGGAGCGCTGGCGTTGCGGTCCCAGACGCCGTAGACGTATCCATGATAGTCAAGGGCATCCATGAAGTACTCTTCATAGGCTTCTGCGCCATCGTCGTCCACGAGAAGGACATCGAGGTCATCCGTGAAGTACGTGTACCCAAGAGTTCGCGGGAACTCCTGAACGATTCCGTCCTGGGTCATCGCGACTTCGATCGGCGCATAGCCGCTGCTGGTGGCGATCACCATGACGTGCAGCTCCGCGTACTCGCCCGGGGCCAGTGACGAGGAGAATTCGGTTCCAAAACACTGGGAATGATCGCACAGGACGGCAACCCATCCGTCGGGCAGGTCTCCGCCCACCGTGACCGTGAACGTATCGGTCAGGTTGCCTGTGTTGTAGATCCGGAACCAGTCGTAGTTGAATTCCATGTTTGTCGGACCGACGACCTGCCGCTCTCCGAGAGCGTAGTAGCGCAGCGAGTAGTCGGGAGTGGGTAGCGAGCTGGCACTGGCATAGATCTGCTTGTCAGTGTCGTCCTGGATGAAGGCGATGACATTCATGTTGCCGGGAACCGTCCCGGTGGAGAAGCTGGCCTGTACGTTCTGTACCTGGCCCACGTTGCTCACCGTCAGGGGAACATCCGCAAGCATGTCCAGCAGTACGTTGTCGTGCGCGGTACCCCCGGACATGAGATCGTCCTCGGTGACGGCAATGCGGACATTCATGTTGCCGATGTCCGGGACGTCTTCCATGACCTCGATGTCGAAGTCGATGAAACCGGGGTCATAGGTGACGGAATTGACGGTCACCTTGAAGTAGGTCGGCTCGGGAAGCATGCTGAGAATGGCGGCCCGGTACGGCAATCCGTTGATGACATCCGTGCCGGCCCCGACCATGCGGGTCGTGCCGTTCCAGATCAGGGTGGGGTAACCGGTCACCCCGTACCATTGGATGCGTGCATTGGAGTCGGGGCAGCCGAGCCCCCCAGAGGTAGCGTAATAGGCGATCGCGTTGAATTCATTGTGGTCAAACCAGCCTTCATTCGCCTCAATCCCGGAGGCGGCCCGAGGGCAGTAGCCTCACCACGTGGCGGTTGCGAATTCGACCTGCACCGTGGATGGGTACCACGCGGCGGCCGAACCCGCAATCAGGACCAGTCCAAGGAAGAGCAGAGCAAGACAGCGTTTCATGAGGCACCTCCCAAACAGATCAGCGTGAAGGAAACCGACCATGGTCGCGCCGGCTCAGAGTGCGGGCCAGTCATGCAAAGCCGGACACGCGCATAAGCATACGCTTCGAGCGGGGGACTTCACAACCATGTGGAAGGGGCATTGTCCATATCATGAAGGTGGAAGTGGTTTGAGAAGCACGAGACGTGGCAGGACGGGAAGAGCGCGCCAGGGGAAGACATGTGCAACAGTGCTGCTTCTGCACGGACGGCTTCGATAAAGAGTAGACTATGTATAAGGTTTGCGGGCGTCGGCTAGTCGACCGAGATGGTTTCCAACAGAGCCTGATTGCTGGGAAACTGCTCCAGAGAGCGGATCAGGGCCTGTGTGGCGTTGGCCGGCTTGCGCCCGGCCAGGGCCTTGCGGATCATCCACACGCGGCGCTCCTCATCGGGTTCATAGAGCAAGGCCTCCTTGCGCGTGCCGGAGGCCGTGATGTCGATGGCCGGGAAGATGCGTGATTCGGCGAGGCCTCGATCAAGTACGATCTCGCTGTTTCCGGTTCCCTTGAACTCCTGGAAGATCAGCTCGTCCATCCGCGAACCGGTCTCGATCAGGGCGGTGGCGATGATCGTGACCGAGCCGCCGCCTTCGATGTTGCGTGCCAGGCCGAAGAAACGACGGGGAATCTCGAGGACACCGGCTTCGAGACCACCCGACATGGTGCGGCCCGTTCGAGATCCCTGGACATTGAAGGCGCGCGCCATTCGCGTCAGGCTATCGATGAGCACGACGACATGATGACCGCATTCGAGTTCGGTCCGGACATGGGCCAAGGTGAGCTGGGCCAAATTGACGTGGTCGGCGGGGCTGTGGTCCTTGGAGCTTGCCAAGACCTCGGCATCGACGCTCCGGCGGAAATGCGTGACCTCTTCCGGGCGCTCGTCGATCAGCAGGCACAGGATGCGTGCACTCGGATCGTCGCTGCGAATGGCGTGGGAAAGGGACATGAGCAGACTGGTCTTGCCGGCCTTGGGAGGGGCAACGATCAACCCGCGGGTCCCCCGACCGATGGGCGCCACCAGATCGATGATGCGCATGCTCAGATCATCGGAATCGGCCAGACGGAAGCGATGGGTAGGGTCGATGGCCGTCAGCTTGTCCAGGGGGATGCGGTGGCGAAACTCCTCCGGAGCTTGGCCGCAGACGGTCGTGACGGCCTCCAACTCGGGTCCGTGACGCCCACGTCGGACGGGGCCCTCCAGGCGGGCGCCCTCGCAAAGGGTGTACTCGCGGATCAATGCCCGCGGGACGCGAACGTCTCCCGGGGTGGATCGCAGGGATTGAGCCGGATCCCGCAGGACGCCCTCGCCTCGCGAAGTAAGTTTGAGATAGCCTGTTGCCGTTGACGACATGCCGTGATCTTGTCCAATCATGAATGTGGGCAGATGACTGCCCGGCCCGTGTGAGAAGCGTATCCGGGAAGGTGTACCCGTCGCGTCGTGCCTGTAGCCATAGTAAGATCGATTGGCGGGCGGAAATCAAGTGTCGTTATTCTGGCTGCCAGCAGTTCAGCGCGTCCGCAGCACACGGTGGACCGCCGACTCACCCCCGGACACCCAGCGCAGCAGGTACAGGCCCGGTCCGGCGGGGTGACCCTGTTCATCGCGGCCATCCCAGGTGAGTGTGAGCCGGTCGGCGGCCGGACCGGCATACACCTGCCGGACGATACGTCCGCTGGGATCCAGGACGTCCAAGGTGCCGTGAGAGCCGCCGTCATGGCCGGCCGCGGCGGGTCCCCGCTCATCCAGCGGCGCCAGGCTCGGTGCTCGAACGAGCGTGATGCGGGCAGCATGGTGAGCGGGGTTGGGATGGCTTTCCAGGAGCCACCGGGGCGCGCGGGAGGACGTGGGCCAAGGCGTGACGACGTGCATGGCGGTCGCCGCGGCAGACAAGGGAATGCCGATGGGTGAGGGCGCTTCGGACTGGCCGGCCAGCCGGGGTGCCGCGTGGTACACGAACAGGGTGTCGCGCAACGGCGTCTCTCCGAAAGGTGCAAGGGCGGGATCGAAGGACACGATCAACGCAAGCAATTCTTGCGGGGCGAGCGGGACAGGTGGCTCGGCCGCCGGAATGACATCGAAGCCCTGGTCGCCACGGGCCAGGGACACGGCCTCGATTTCGAACAGGACCGCACCGACATTGCTGACCTGGGCCGCCTCCTGTTCCATTCCGGAGACCTCGCCGAAGTGGATGCCGACATGGCTCAACCCGAGCACGCCCTCATCGTAGGCCAATACACGATCAGCATAGATGTCGGGCTGGTAGATCAGATCGCGATCGTCGCGCCAGGCCAGGACAACGCCGCCTGCGCCCGGAATCAGATCCGGGCGCTGCTGATTGTAGGTTGCCGTGGAGACGGCGCGTCCGTCTGTCTCCCAGAGCATCGTGCCGCTGGCATCCACATGCTGCGCATAGATGTCTTCATGGCCGGCGCCGGCACGATTGTCTTCCCATGCCAGGAAGATGCCGCCCTCGAAATCACCGCAGATGTCGACATCACGCTGTGCGTCGGCAGCGCTGCAGACGGCCAGCCCGTTCGGCGGCCAGCCGGGCGCCAGGGTGCCGTCGGTGAGGAGCCGGACGGCGTAGATGTCCAGATTCCACGGGGGGCCGCTGGGCGCATTGCGGTAGTCGAACCAGGCGAGGAACGCGCCGCCGGCGCCATCGCTGGCCAGAGCCGGGCGATACTGAGCCTGGGGCGCGTTGCACGCCGGAATGCCGGATGGATCCCACAGCCTGCCGCCATCCTCGGCCGAGAGCTTCTGAGCATAGATGTCCGGGGATCCGCTGCGGCGATCCACCCAGGCCAGTACAGGATTTCCATCCGCGGCCGGTTCAATGACCACGGCATCCAGGCCCTCGGTATGCTCATAGACGGGGACGCCGTTGGCGGCCCACAGTGGCTGCCCGTCCGCATCGATGCGTTGGGCATAGATGTCATTCAGATGGGTCCGGCTGTCGGTCCAGGCCATGAAGAAGCCCCCCTGTCCGTCGGGGCACAGCGTGGGAGCATCCTGATCCCAGGCAACCTCGACCAAAGGCAGCGGTGCGCCCCCATTCCACAGCAACTCCCCCGTAGCGGAGATGTGCTGTCCCCACAGGTCGTAGAAGATCGGGTCACTGTTCTTGTCTTGCCAGACCGCGAAGACCCCCCCGTCGCCGTCGGGACATAGCGTGGGCTGATCTTCCATACCGGGTCCGGTGGCCACCGGGAGGCCGTCGGGGGGAAAGAGGATCTGTCCGTCGGCGTCGATGCGCTGGCAGTAGATGTCGTTCTGCCGGGCGCTGAAGAAGCGGGCATCTTGCCAGGCGACGAATGCCCCCCCCTGGCCATCGGGTACCAGGGGCGTGAAGCCGGTCGTTCCGGTGGCGGAGTGATAGAGGAACTGATCATTGAGCGCCGTGCAGACGGGGACGCCACCAACCTGCCAGAGCGTCTCGCCGCGCACGTTCAGCCGCTGCATGTAGATGTCACTGTCGCCGGAACGCTTGTCCTCCCAGACGAGCAGGGCGCCGCCGACGCCGTCGCTGACGGCGAAGACGTCATACTTCTCGCCATCGGCGAGACTGATGGGCACATTGACAGCGGGATCGGGATTCCAGTAGGCCCCGGCCGATGAAAGAGACGCGATGGCGATGGCAACCAGGATAGGGATCTGCCGCATGAGAGACCTCGCACTGGGTGAGCCGACCGTATCGA
>CAYQJL010000177.1:0-3316 GCA_964417675.1 uncultured bacterium
GGCGCCCCCCCCGGCGCGGGGCGCAGGCTCCCCCCGCGCGCGGGGCTGGCCACATGGTCCGGCCTGCCGTATGCTCCGCCCTGCCACACGGTCACAGCACCCGTCGATGGGAGGCTCTCATGTCTTGGCTCCACCCTGGGTCCCGGATCCGCCGGCGCCGGCACAGCCTGCTCCGCATGGGACGTGTGCCCGCCTGGGCTGCACTGATATCTCTCATGGCACCCTTGGGTTCTGCGACTGCACAGCACGATCCGCTTACGCCCGAAGCCGTGCTGGCCGTCTCCACGGTCGCATCTCCGGTCGTCAGTCCCGCGGGCGACCGAGCGGTATATGTTGTACATGACTACCTGCCGGCTGAAATGCGCCATGAGCGCCAGCTCTGGCTCCTGGATCCGGCCACCGGGCGGCAGCGGCCGCTGACCACCGGCGCGCCGGCCGCCTCCCCCCGCTGGACGCCCGATGGTCAGGGCCTCTACTTCCTGCGCGAGGGTCAGGTGTGGCGGCTGCGGCTCGATGGCGGGGAACCGGAACGGATCACCGACATCCCGGGCGGCGTGGCCGGGTTCGCGAACAATCCCAACCCATCAGCGCCTCCCGATGCCGGGCTGCTCTTGCATCGCAAGGTCGACCCGGCCTGCGCGCCAGGTGACTGGGAGTGCACCGCCGCCACGAAATCCCGGTGGGCACAACGCCCCGGCCTGGTGAGTGAGCTGTTTCCCCTGCGTCACTGGTCGGCCTGGCGCGATAGCCTGCGAAGCCATCTTTTCCTGGGCAATCCGGCCGCCAACCGCTGGTTGGATCTCACCCCGGGCGCCCTGGATTGCCCACCGATGGCCTTGGCCCGCGGCGCGGCCTACCAGTTCGATCCCACCGGCAATTCCATCGCTCTGATCATGAATCTGGACGGTCCGGCCGCGCTGAGCACCAACAACGACATTTTTCTCCTGCCGATCGCAGCGGCCTCCGGGAGCGAGGACACCGCCCCCGCCTGGGATCGGTACCGGATCGGGCACGGCCTCAGTGGCGGCGGCGGCAATGACGACTCCCCCGTCTTCTCCCCGGATGGCCGGCATCTGGCCTACTGCTCCATGAAGCGGGCCGGCTACGAGTCCGACCTGCGGCAGATCGTGCTTCTCGATCGGGAAAGCGGCCGGCACCGTTGCCTGACCTGCGAGCTCGATCGCTCGGCCGGATCCCTGACCTGGAGTCTGGACAGCCGCTATCTCTACTTCACCGCCTACGATCGCGGCGCCTCCTCTCTCTCGCGCATCGAGATCGCAACCGGCGCACGCCAACGGATCCTGCGCGCCGGGGCGATCTCGGGGCTGGCGGCCCTGGCCGGCGACCGCCTGTTGCTCTGCATCGGATCCTCCCGCCTGCCGGGCGAGATCTTCCTGGCCGACCCCGCGGCGCTGCTCCGCGAGCCGGAACGATACACCGCGGATCTGGCGGTGGCCTGCGATGGACGGTTTGGAACGCCGGAACAGGCCCTGCCGGCCGGCGCGCCGCTCAGGCAACTCACCTTTCACAACTGGCCGCGGCTCGCATCGCTCGCCCTGCGGCCGCCCGAACATGTGTGGTTCACGGGGGCCCGCGGGGATTCCGTACACGGCATGATCTTTCTGCCGCCGGACCCCGATCCGGCCCCGCAATCGGTGCCGCTGGTCCTCGTACTTCACGGCGGGCCACAGTGGGCGTATCAGGACTTCTGGATGCGCAGCTACAACTTCCAGATGCTCGCTGCCCAGGGGTATGCGGTGGCCGCCATCAACTTCCACGGCAGCACCGGATTCGGCATCGAGTTCCAGGACGCGATCCGCGGGCACTGGGGGGATGTGCCGGGTGAGGATATCGAGCGGGGAGTGGCGTTCATCCTGGATCATCTCCCGCAGGTCGATCCCGCGCGCATCGGAGCCATCGGCCGCTCCTACGGCGGCTTCCTGGCCAACTGGCTCAACGGGCATAGCAGCCGCTTCCGATGTATCGTCGCGCACTCGGGCTCGAGCAACGAATACGCCGCGTGGGGATCGACCGAGGAGCTGTGGTTTCCGGAATGGGAATTCGGCGGACCGCCTTGGGAGCACGCCGATGTCTACTGGGCCAACTCACCCCTGCGGGCCGCCAAGACGATGCGTACGCCCACACTGCTCATCCACGGGCAGCGCGACTACCGGGTCGACCTGAGCGAGAGCCTGCAGACCTACGCCACCCTGCGCCGGCAGGGCGTGCGGGCCCGCTTTCTCACCTTCGAGGATCAGGGACACCACATCCAGGACCCGCGTTCGTGGCTCTTCATGTGGCAGGAGCTCTTCGGCTGGCTGGACGAGTACCTGCATTGAGGGTGACGGCGCGAGCGGAAGAAGACGACTACGCTGAAAGCGGCGCGCCGTCGTACTCCATGTAGCGGGCGGTCCGGCGAGCCACCTCCCGCCCATGGAGGCGCGCGACGATGTGCAGCGCCATGTCGATCCCGGCCGAGATCCCGGCCGAGGTGATGATCCGGCCCTCGTCGACGACCCGCGCCCGGCCGGTCACCCGGGTGTCCGGAAAGCTCGCGCGCATCCACTCCAGGCTTTGCCAGTGGGTCGTGGCGCGGCGACCATCGAGCAGACCCGCCTTGCCTAGCAACATGGCTCCGGTGCACACCGAGGCCGTGATCTCGGCCCGGGCGGCCCGCTCCCGCAACCATGACAGGAGCGCCTGATTCTCGAGCTGATCCCGCACACCCCAGCCCCCCGGCACGATCAGGATATCGAGCTCGGGGGCCGCCTCCCGGGAGACAACCCCCAGTTGGATGTCGGGGACGACGCGCAGGCCGCCGGCCGCGCGCACCGTGTCTGCCACGGGCCCATCTGCGGCGGCCGCGGCGATCAGCTTCACATCGAAGGGGGAGCGGGAATCCCGCCGATCCGGCTCGCTCAGCCGCGTGGCCGAGAACACCTCGAACGGTCCGCAGAAGTCGAGGATCTCCACATCCGGGAAAATCAGAATCCCCACCGTTCTATCCATGGCGGCATCCTCGGGTCGACCGTCTGCTCCATCATCCGCGGCCCCAGTATGCTGAACGCGGGGCCGCGATTCCAGAGCGATCGTCCCCTCAGGCCACGGCCGACGGCCTATGCGAACGGGTCCCAAGGCACGAAGCCCTGGGACCCGCTTCTGACTCTAGCTTGCGGTCTCGATGAGCCCGGCTGGCCCACGGAGGCCCACGGCCCGCATCGCCAAAGTCTGCGCCCTACCTAGAGGTCAAGCCGTTCGATAGGGTCGCCCTGCACAAGTAGACGCAGCCGCGCGCACGGAAATACAGCGGCGCGGC
>CAYQJL010000178.1:0-5450 GCA_964417675.1 uncultured bacterium
GCCATCACAACAGCGATGTTTCCGCTCGTCAGCGCGGAGCTGTCGTTCCAACTCGACCTACCCCGGACGCTCACCTTGGGAACCCTGCCCATGGCAGTCACCGGTGGGAATCCAGAAGCCTATCTGCGTACCTATGCGGAAACCTATCTCGACCAGGAAGTCAGAGCCGAAGCCCTCACCCGGAATCTGGGAACGTTCGCCCGTTTTCTGGAGGTCGCCGCACGTCAGAATGGCCAGGTCACCAATATCGCGGGAATCGCGCGAGATGTCGGGATCAGCCGTTCTACGGTTCAGAATCACTTCGACATCTTGGAGAACACCCTGCTCGGTTTCTGGCTGCCGGCCTGGACGCTCGCGTCCGCCACGAAACAAGTGCAGCACAGTAAGTTCTACTTCTTTGATTGCGGAGTCGCGCGCGCACTGACCGGCCGGCTGCCGTATGCGCCAGCGCCGGAGGAACTGGGACCGCTCCTGGAGACCTTCATACTGCACGAGCTACGATCCTACCTGAGCTACACGGGACTCCACTACGCACCGCACTTCTGGCGGACGTATGACGGCGCAGAGGTGGATGTGCTCTGCGAAACCAGGGATGGTTTCGTGGCGATCGAGATCAAGGCCACGGCAAGATGGCAGGGCCGTTTCAACCGCGGACTGCGTCGCCTATGTAGAGAGCTGGGCAACGGCCGGCCGAAGGCCTACGGGGTGTCTCACGGTGAGAAGCCTGCCCGCTGGGATGAGATCGATGTTCTTCCCGTTCGCGACTTCCTGAAGCGCCTGTGGAGTGGGGAGGTGCTGCGATAGCCAGCAGCGAGTAGGCCGGCACTTGCGAAGAGGCGGTTCGAGAACGGCGATCGCGGTACTTCTTCACCCACACCCGCTCGCCCCTCAGGTATCTGCGGATATTGCCCTGTTGGGCATCCAGAATGGGAACTCAGATAGTCGCGGCTGACTGAGTTCTTCGCCGCCCAGCTACGGAATCATCTGGAACGACACGGTGCCTGTGGATACCCGGATCAAGGCGTCATCTGACCGCCTGAGGGAAAGGTCAGGAACCCAGTCGATGCAATCCACTCCCAGCCTGGGAATGGCCAGGCTGATCGGCGGGGGGCCTGGTTCTCCCAATCCTTCGACGCCCGCTATCTCTACGAGAAACGGAATCCCAGGGCGGCACATCCAGATGACTCCCTGCTCAAGGGTCTTCAGCGTTATCGGATGGAGCAGCATGCGCTGCCTGGCGAAATAGTCCGCCGCTTCAGTCAAGTGGTCGGCAACGAAGCCAAGATGATGAAGACCCGCACCTCTCTTCTGCAGTGCTTCCCTGTATGGACCCTCTCCGACGGCCTCGATCAGCAGCAGAGATGGACGACCGGACGCGGAAAGATCGATGTACTGCTCCTTGGTTCCCTCATTGGGGAAGTGGCCAACGTCGAGACGATCGAGTTCCTGCGGGAGAGACTTCTCGACCTGCGGCAGAGACTGCGTGAGTACCGCGATGTGATGTAAATGTATCTTCATTGCTCTCCATGGCGCAGCGGCCGTCATGTAGGAGTTGACTCCGGCCCACCGGAAGGCCCATTCCCAATGAGATTAGGAAACGCAGTCTGGCACGCCGTGTCAACGGCGATCCGACCCTTGAGTTCGGAGACCAGCAGCTTACACCCCATTCAGCTCTGGGCCGCGTCGTACAACGCGGCTGCCGATGCCCGCAAATCGCCGGGAAACCCCTGCCGAGCAGGAGTGCAATCGCTCACAGCTGGGTGGCATCCGCCGCTGAGATGGTGGATAGGAAGATCCATCCACATTTCGGACACACGCCAATCAAGCGGCGCACCGAAGCGGACGTCGCATGGCTTCGCCACCACCACATTGCCCGTACCATGCCCTCCGCGCACGGGTTCGCCGGCGGTGCGGGTCTACAGAATCCGTATGTCAGCACCAATCCGGAACCGGTGTTGGGGACGGGGTTAGTGGATACATCACAGCGAGTGCGGACCCATGAGCGGTTGTCGGGCGATCGGTGAAACCTCTCCTGATGCACCCACGCCGTTGTGTTCGCCGCCGTGCGGCCATGCCAGTCACCGTCATGGGCAACTCATTCATAGGAGGCAAGTTAGATGAACGACGCCCCATTCGGATTGCCGAGTGACGCGGAGAATCGTTCCCCGCGAAGCCCGTCCCCGCGCGACATGCCCCCACGCGACCAGTCCTCGCGCAAGATGCCCCCACGCGACCTGGCCCCGCGCAGCTTGGCCTTACGCGACCTGGCCCTTCTCGTCCTGCGGCTGGGGTTCGGTGGATTCATGGTCTATGGCCATGGCTGGCGCAAGCTCATGAGCTTTGGCAAGCTCAGCGAGAGCTTCGCCGATCCGCTGGGCGTTGGCAGCCAGGCGAGCCTGGCCATGGCGGTGTTCGCGGAAGTCGGATGTGCGATCCTACTGCTTCTGGGGCTGGCAACAAGGTTGGCCGTACTGCCCCTGATCGCCACCATGAGCATGGCTGCCTTCGTGGTGCACGGCGCCGATCCCTTCTCCTCGAAGGAGCTGGCGCTCGTCTATCTCACCGCCTACACAGCCATTCTCCTCGCCGGGCCGGGGCGCTACTCGATCGACGCGCTCATCGCACGGTTCGCGGCCTCCCGCGGCGGGCACGGCTAGGCTAGTCATGCGGGAGCCGCCCCCGGCGAGCTCAGAAGAAAGCACAGGGCGTCTCATACATCGGGTTCGAGACCCGTGAGGTATAGATGTCAGCCTCCAGATCCTGGATTGAGAGGCCCGATGTGGAGGCTTCCTTCGCGGCCCCCTTCGCTCGGCTGTCTGCTCTGCCGCCGGCTCGGCCAGCTCCTTGGCCGCCATGCGGCAGCTGAGTTGCTCCCGGGTCGGAGCGAACGCGGGCTGCGACCGTGTGAAGAAGAGCGGCTTCGCGGCGGCGACGATCACGACCTTGAACAGGTCCCGCCACGCCATCCCCTCGGGGAGAAAGGGCCGGAACGCGTAGTCCATCAAGAACTGGGTGTAGTACCACTCCGAGTTGGTGATGAGCATGAGCCGCTTGCCGCAGCGGTGCTGGTCGAGCAGGGTCAGGAGAGCGTCGAGCAAGGAACGCGGGTGGTCAAGCGGACATCCTGGCCGGCATCCAAATTGGCTTCCTGCCAGGCATCCTTTCGATACACGAGAAGCCCAAGCAAACGTTACAATCGGTGTTTCTCGGAGGCAGCCCGTCCAGTCCAGCGAGGCTCGGGGCTGTCCAGGGCGGCCCCGTTCCGTCCAGGTGTGCCTGGTTCGGCCTCGTACCGTCCATGGCCTCCATGGGCGGCCTTGGTAGCGCTGGCGTCCACGGAGACCTCGGAGACCCAGGAGGCCTTGGAGGCATGGAGGCCCAGGAGGCCTTGGAGGCCATCGAGCCGATTCTTGTAAGGTCCAGCATGCAATCTGATCACGCACGTACACAACCATCCCAACGCACGCGGCCCAACACGGTCCTGGCGATCGCTGCGCTGAGCTCGTTCATCAACCCCTTCATGCTCTCGGCTCTCAATGTCGCGCTCCCCGAACTCAGCGCCGAGCTGGAGCTCGACGCGGTCACGCTGAGCTGGGTGCCCACGAGCTTCCTGCTGGCCTCCGCCGTCGTTCTCGTACCCGCGGGCCGGATCGGAGACATCGTCGGACGAAAGAGGGTATTCCTCACCGGAGTCGCCCTGCTTCAGCTTGCGACGCTCGGATGCGCGCTGGCTTCCTCTGCCACGGTGCTGCTCCTCTCGCGCGTCCTTCAGGGCGGGGGCGCCGCGCTCATCATGGCCACCTCATTGGCGATCCTTACAGCGGTTTTCCCGCCGCAGAAGCGGGGGCGGGTCATCGGCATCGCGGTCGCGGCGGTCTACGTCGGACTCTCCGCGGGACCCTTCCTGGGAGGGTTGTTGACGCAGCAGTTCGGCTGGCGAAGCATCTTCTGGTCGTACCTTCCCCTGGGCGCGCTGCTCTTGGTGCTCGCCCTCATCCATCTCAAGGGAGAGTGGGCGGATGCGCGGGGTGAATCGGTCGACAAGCCCGGAACAGTCCTCTACGCCCTGGCACTCGTCACCCTGATGTACGGCATATCGCTCCTGCCTTCCTGGCGTGGAACGGGCATGGCCACAGCCGGTCTCGTTCTCTTCGGGGCCTTTGTCTACTGGCAGGCCCGCACCCGCAATCCGCTGGTTAGCATCGAACTCTTCCGCGACAATCGCCAGTTCGCCTTCTCGAGCTTGGCGGCGCTGATCAACTACTCGGCCACCTTCTCTTTCGTGTTCCTGCTGAGTCTGTACTTGCAATACGTCCACGAGCTGACGCCGCGCTCGGCAGGAGTGGTCTTGGTAGCGCAGCCGATCACGATGGCGCTTCTCTCGCCGGTCGCCGGGCGCCTCAGCGATCGCCACGGATCCCGCGCCATCGCCACGATCGGCATGGGGCTAACCGGTGCAGGACTGGTCTTACTGACGTTCGTTGGCCATGGCACTGGATTGGCTTATATCATCGTCTGCGCCATTCTCTTGGGCACGGGATTCGCCCTCTTCAGCTCACCGAACATGAGCGCGATCATCGGCGCCGTCGAAAGACGCCAGTACGGCTTGGCCTCCGGTACGGTGAGCACCATGCGGTTACTGGGTCAGATGCTCAGCATGGGCGTGGCCACCACAGTCATGGCCATTCTGGTGGGCCGTGAGGCCATCACACCAGAGAACCAGGATGCATTCTTGCGAGCCATGCGGATCTGCTTCGTGATCTCCGCGGGCCTGTGCGGCCTGGGGATCCCCGCTTCACTGGCTCGGGGAACTCGCCGTTGCGAGTCCGAATCTGGGGAGGCCTAATCAGGTCGATCCCAGTCAGGCGAAGCTTGACCAGGCCAGGCCTACTCCGGTCGATCCTGGTCAGGCGAGGCCTGGTCCAGCGAGGCCTAATCGGGCCAAGCTTAATCAGGAGCGATCAGAACGGGTTCGTCGCGAAGACCGAGAACTCGGGGATGAAGCCCCGGTCGTCAAGCTCGAGGGCGCCCACGATCGCATCGGCGATTTCGCTTGGGCGCAGCTTCTTCGGCAACAGCTCCTGTTCCCGGCCGACTTTCTTGAAGAACCCGGTTTGGACTTCGCTGGGATTGACCCGCATCACCCGCACGTTGTGCGGCCGCAGCTCGGCCCGCCAGCACTCGGTCATCCCGCGCAGGCCGAACTTCGAGCCCGAGTCGGCGGTGCGGGCAAGCAGGAGCGCCACGTGAGGGTGAGCTCTTCGATCTGCGCGGTAGTCGGGTCGGGCAAGGGCACGAATGACGGCAGCTCCACGAAGTGGCATGGCGCGGGATAGCCCAGGGTCCCGTCAATCCATCTCCGCTTCCGCATTGCCCCTTCAGTGACCAGTTCGCACCCCGCCCTCCCGGCTGTCTCCAGAACCAATGCACCCAGCCCCCGCTCTTTGCCC
>CAYQJL010000179.1:0-47020 GCA_964417675.1 uncultured bacterium
CTGCTCGGTTAGCTCTGAACCCCGGGGTCCCAAGTCAACTCCATATACTGCTCGGTTAGCTCTGAACCCCGGGGTCCCAAGTCAACTCCATATACTGCTCGGTTAGCTCTGAACCCCGGGGTCCCAAATCAACTCCTTATACTGCAATGAGTTGCGGCGATAGAGCGTGTCAGAATCCGGCCCCGTCCGATGCCGCCGTGTACCGGGACACGATTCCAGCGGCGAGTCCACCAGGCGGATGCGACCCCGGCGGCACGGCCAGCCTCTTCGCTGTTGGCAACACCAATCCTCGGACCACACCTTCATCGTGAGGCTCAAGAAAAACCCCCGCCTCCGCCGAAGCGGAGAGCGGGGGTTGCAGACAGGATCCAAGCAGCGGACTACTTGAACATGCCCTTGATCGTGCCCCAGGTGGACTCGGTCGTCGGCGTGGTACCACCCTCGATGCCAGAAACCTCGAGGATGTAGTCACTGAGCGGAACGCCCTCGAACACCGAAGCGCCGACCCACAGCCAGAGCAGCTGGCCGGCGGTGGCGTTGTACGACAGCGTCAGCGGCTCGCAGGGGCCGCCGGTGAGCAAGTCGTACTGCAGGTTGTTGCAGTCGGGTCCGTAGATGAGGATGAACTGAACCGGGAACTCAGCGGTGACGGTAGCCGTTACCGTACCACCGACCGCCGTGATCTCGTACCAATCCGTGTCGCGGGTCTGATTACCCTGGTACATGTACGTGCAGCTCTCGCCACACACCACGGCCTCGGTACCCGTCTGGGCTTCGATCAGTGTCCAGCCCTCGGAGTTGCAACCACCGTTGTGCCCATCGTAGTACTCGTCATAGCAGCCGGGCTCGCCTTCGAGCATGGCGCCGCCGGGGCACTCGAGCACACAGGGTTCATCCGCAGTGACGTCGAGCTGATAGTCGCCGCAGCTTCCGCCGTAACCATCAACCACGATGTAGTACGTGTGGCCCGCGTAGACATTCAACATCTCGATGGCCGAGCTATAGGTGTAGCACGGGGCCGAGAAGTGGAAATCGTCGTTGCAGGCATAAGGATTCCCAGGGGTCCACATGTCTTCGTACACATAGACCTTCGTGTCATACTGCGAGTAGCAAAGGTCGATGTTGATGGCCTCATCGCTGCTCGGCGTGTAGGCGTACACAACATCGCCCGAGGTCGAGCCGGTGTAGGGACAAACTTCATCGTAGTCGTCATTGAAACCGCAGGTATTGTCGTTGCCAGTAAACGGCAGGGAACTGATGACCCACGCTTCCTCGATCGTGTCGCCCGCAACGCGGCCGCCGTCGAAGTGAACACCCGTAACGACCGAATTCTTCACATGATGATTGTCCGTCGATGCCGACGCGCCCGCGACGATGCCCAGAAGGGCAAAGATCGCAAAGAGGGCAGTGATTCTCATGATGGTGACCTCCATTCTTGGATGCAATTACAACGCACTCCTCAGTGGGTACCCTCCGATTGGCACATTCGGCAGATACCACCCAACATGGCCTTACCGAAGAAAGACGACCCGCGGGGCACGGGTGGGTTCGTCCGCATCCCGCGAGCACTTTCATCTGTCTAAATTCTACTCTCCCCTGGAGCTATGGCGCAACAGCCTTCTGCTCCCCCCCTTGCCATGGCGCCATCCGACCATGGAGCGCCTCCAGCACCCCGACGAGCCCGCCGAAGGGTCTGATGCACTGCACGGGCTGGATGGACCCTCTGGCGCGCGAATCGGACAACTCATTATGTTGCAATCAGTTGATCCTACCTACGGCCTTCCAGGTCCTGGGCAACGCTCCGCAGCGACCCGTCGCGCGGTCACGATCAACAGCCCCCCCCATCGATCGGCCAGGGGCGCGAGCATCCAATCGAGCGCCCTGTAGAAGCCGAGGCGGGAGAACGCCCGGTCTATGAAGAGGAGCACCCGATTCCATCGGCCATGACCGTCCCCGCGACGGCCGCTGCCGCCACAGGTACAGCCGCGCGCGCCGCCGTCGGCGGCGCCGGGCGGGCGGCCCGCAGCATCGTGGGCCGCGCCGCAGCGCATCTCCTCGGCCGCGGACAACCTGTTCATGTCGGGTGCACCCAGCAGGTCCAGGAGGGAAACCCCGTACAGCGGCAGCAGGCGGCGGGCGGCCTGCACCCGGTACGTTCCGGTCTGCTCGATCACGGTGACCAGTTCCTCTCGGGAGAAGGCCCGCTGCCAGCCGTAGCGCTCCCGGGTGCGCGCCCGGCGATGGCGGATGGTATTGAGGTGCGGGCGGGCGGGCACAATGAAGCAGACCCACTCGCGGGAGAGCGACAGATGCTTGTGCACAACCGCGGATCGCAATTCGCCGGAAAAATGCTCGGCCAGGCCCGAGGAGAAGACCAGGTCGTAGCGGGGAGGCTCCTCGGGAAGATCGAAGAGGTCGGCTTCGAGGAAGGTGCAGTGTGCCGTGACGGCCGACAACGTGCGGCGGGCCCGTTCCAGGGCCGCCGGAGAGAAGTCGACCAGCGTCACACTGGCTGCACCCGCGGCCAGCATCAGACGGCAAAGGTGGCCGCTGCCGGCGCCCAACTCGAGCAGGTGAAGACCGCGCAGGTCGAGAAGACCCTCCAAGACGGCGAAGATCTTCTGATCCAGCGCGCCGATCTCTTCCGTGGCCGCTCTGATCCGCCAGGTGCGATCCCAGAGCCGGGGATCGGCATGTCGCGCGCGCATCCGGTTCCCCTTCCGCCCTACCGTACGTATCCGAGACTGCGCAGCAACTCGATATCCTCGGGAAGCAACTCGACCTCTTCCGTGCGCGGGCCGCTCTCGGCGCGGCGCGCGCTCTCGGCGCGGAAGCCGTCCAGCTCGCGGTCAAGGTAGGCCGCCACGGGGTGATCGGCCTCGAAGAGATTCTCCTGCTCGGCTGGATCCCGGTGGATGTCGAAGAACTCCGTCCCGGCCTGCACGGCCTTCTTGAACAGGTTCTCGCCCGAATCGTCGGTGTGGATCAGTTTGTAGCGCCGGCCGCGGACCGCCTGGCGGAAGATGTTGAAGCGTGCCATCTCCGCGAAGATCAGGGTGGCATCCTGCTCGGGCGTCCCGGTCGGAGTACCTGGCGGGCTGGAGATTCCAGCGGCCTGCTCGATCCACGGTTCCAGCGTGCGGCCCTGGAAACCGGGAGGGACATCGACCGATGCCAGCGAGAGAACCGTCGGTGCGATATCGATCAGCTCGACCGGACGGTCGACCACCGTCCCGGCGTGTCGGCCGCGCGGCAGGCGCAGGATGAGCGGTACATGCAGAACCTCATCGTAGAGCGTCCACCCATGGCCCTCCATCGAGCCGTGATCGCCGAACTCCTCGCCGTGATCGCTCATCAAGACGACCACGCAACGGTCGAGACCGAGGCGGCTGTCGACGGCCTCCAACAGGCGGCCGATGCTGTCATCCGTGTAGCGGATCTCCCCGTCATACAGCGCCACGACATGATCCCGATCGCGGGCGGGAATCGTGTCCGGCGGAACCGGGAAGTACCGGTTGTACCGGGAGAGGTACCTGTGCGTCCCCTTGGCCGGCCCGCGGTAGGCGGGGTCGAACATCGTATCGTACGGCTGCGGCGGGGCATAGTCCATGTGCGGATCGAAGTAATGCACGAAGAGAAAGAGCGGCTCGATCCCCTGCGCATCCGCCGGCCGTCCATCCGCGGAAGCCCCGCCCTGGGCCCGGATGTGCGCATCGAGCCAGGCCGCGACCTCATGGGTGACATACCTGGCCCGATAGGCGCCGCCACCGGACGCCATGCGCACACGATCGCGGTTGATCAGCTCCCGAAAGTGGTCGAACCCCTGTCCGAATCCGAAGCTGCGCCCCACGTACACCCAGCTCACGAAGGCCGCGGTCTGATAGCCGCCGGCCTGCAATGCCTCGGCCAGTGTGATGACCGGATCGGCGAGGGCCTGCCCGTCATCCTGCACACCGTGCACACTCGGGTACTGGGAGGTCATCACCGACATGTGGGACGGCAGGGTCCACGAGGATTGGCTGAAGGCGTTCGCGAAGCGGACGCCCTGGCGGGCCAACTCATCCATGGCCGGCGAGGTGTCCCGGCCGTAGCCGTAGCATCCCAGGTGGTCGGCACGGACGGTGTCGATGGAAATCAGGATGACGTGCGGGGGACCGGACGATCCGTCCCGTCCGCACCCCGCCCATCCGAGAATGAGTGCTCCCAGCAGGATCAGGCAACGCGGCATCAAGCCATCTTCCTTGGTTGAACCGCCGGCCCGATTCCCATCGCGGATCGGCGGCGGTGGTGGCGTCTCCTCGGCGTGGAACGGCGCCCACGGTGGCGTCTCCTCGGCGTGGAACAGCGTCCATGGTAGCATCCTCCCGCGGCGATCGTCACCTCGATCTGCGGCACCGCCGGGCATCCCGCGGCCTCGGAGCGCACCGCGGGCGACGCAACGGCAAGTCAGCTTGCCGATTGCAGCCAGACGGCGCGTGGCAGACCCTCTCGGCTGGGCGGCCGCCACATCCCCTTCGACCTTCCAGCGCTTCGCAGTCAGGGAGATCTCCATTTGGTTCCGGGGCGGGAAGCGTGTAGGATACCGACTTTCCCTCATGGGGAGGTCTCGGCCGGGAGGGCAGGAAGCACGATGTGCGGTGTCATGGGTATGCTCAGTCCGCCCTTGGAAGACGTCTATGACGATCTCACCCATGGGCTCTTCCAGATGCAGCACCGGGGGCAGGATGCCTGCGGAGTAGCCATCTCGGATGGGGATCTGCTGCGCCTGCATCGCGGCCTGGGGTATGTGCGCGAGGCCTTTGCCCAACGCCCCTACGATGCCTTTCGGGGCTGGTTGGCCTGTGGCCATGTACGCTACCCCACCCAGGGCAGCAACCGGTTGCAGAACGCCCAACCACACATGACCGCGTCATTCCCGAACCGCCAGATGGCGCTGGCCTCCAACGGGGACCTGACAAACTACTGGGCGATTCGCAGCGAGCTCGAGACCCACGGCGTGCGCTTCGCCGGCACCAACGACGCCGAGCTGCTTCTCAACTTCATCACCTACGAACATGTCTGCCATGGCCGGACATTGGAAGAGGCCATTGCTCTCCTGATGGAGCAGCTGTATGGGGCCTACAGCGCCGTCCTGATCACGCGCACGGCCATGTACGCCTTCCGCGATCCTCACGGGATCCGCCCGCTCTGTTTCGGCGGCGGCGGCGGGGCCTGGGTGGTTGCCAGTGAGACCTCCGCGCTGGACATCCTGCGGGTCGATCTGGTCGCCGAGCTGGAGCCCGGAGAACTGATCCGCTTCGAGCAGGGGGGCATGCGGCGGATTCCCCATCGCGATGTGATCGCCGCGCGGTTCGGACGGGAGAAGCCCGCCCACTGCGTATTCGAGTATGTCTACTTCAGCCGTCCCGACGCAATCTGCTACGGGCAGCGCGTCTATGACGTGCGCAAGCGCATCGGGGCCTGGCTGGGACGGCACGATGCGGCCGAAGGGGATGTCGTCGTGCCGGTGCCGGACTCCTCGAACTCGGTGGCGCTGGGATACGCTCTCGAAACCGGCCTCCCGTTCGAGTTCGGTTTGATCCGCAACCACTACGTCGGCCGCACCTTCATCGATCCCGACCAGCCGCGGCGGGACGATAGTGTGCGCATGAAGTTCAACCCGCTGCGCAGCGTCTTCAAGGATCGCCGGGTGATCCTGGTGGATGACTCCATCGTCCGGGGAACGACCTCGCGCAAGCTGGTTCGCATGATTCGGTCGGCGGGCGCCAAGGAGGTGCATCTGCGCATCGGCAGCCCGGTGACCCGCTTCTCATGCTTCTATGGCATCGACACGCCCACGGCCGAGGAGTTGATCGGCAATCAACTCAGCGTAGATCAGATCCGCAGCTACCTGACCGCCGACTCCTTGATGTACATGCCCGTCAGCGGATTGCGGGAATGCGTCGGGGACCAGGGCCAGTTCTGTATGGCCTGTTTCGACGGGGACTATCCGATCAAGATCACCGAGCAGAAGGTCTCCCGCGAGAGGCGGGAAGAAGCGGCCGAGGCTGACAAGGCCATCACAAGACCGGGACCGTTCGGCAGCGAGGGCTAGCGCGGCAGGATCATCCCGACAATTGCTTCGAGCCCGGCCACATCCGCCTCACCGAAGGCAGACGGTCGATCCGAGTCCACATCGAGCACGCCCACGATCTGGCCGTTTGCGGCGCGCAGGGGAATCACAACCTCGCTGCGCGAGCGCGCGTCACAAGCGACATGTCCCGGAAAGGCCTCGACATCATCGACCCGGATCGACTCTCCCCGCTCCACGCACGCCCAGCAAACGCCAGCCGGCCCCGGCAGGACCGCGCAGGCCAACGGCCCCTGATAGGGTCCCACCACCAGGGTCCCGGCGACCAGGCGATAGAAACCGGTCCAGAAGTAGTGCGGCATCTTGTGATGCAGAAGTGCGGCCGTGGTGGCCATCCTGGCGATCGGATCGTCGCTCTTGAGGAACAACTCTTCCAATTGCTTCCGAATTCTCGCGTAGCGCCCCTCGAGATTCTCGCTTGCTGGTGTCATCACCGATTCCCTCCTTGCCCCGTCGCGCACCTGCGGCCCTCCGCATCCTGGCATCGACCGGGCCTTCGCCCGAGCGAGATTCGGTCCGGGTCCGGGACCGAGTCCAGGTCCGGGTCCGGGTTCGGTCCAGTCCGGTCCGACGTCCCTACGGGCCGGTCCGACCCGAAGCTTCCGTGACATCCCAGGCCGGTTCAAGAGGCTTTCGGTGAAGTTCTCTCCGGGGAGAGGCCCCCCGGCCTACTCGTGGCTCTTTCGCGCGGCGGAGTTCGCCGTTACGCTCACGGTGCTCGGGAGGAAGACAACCCCGCGAAAGAAAGGCGGAGGGCTTCATGAAGGTGCTGCTGCTTGGCGTGGGCATGCAGGGCAAGGCGGCCTTGCATGACTTGATCGAGAGCGCGGAGGTCAACGGCATCCTGGCGGCGGATGTCGATCTCGACGCGTTGCGGGCGCATGCCGCGCGCATGGGATATGACGAATCGGATCGTCTGCAGTGCATCGCCTGCAATGCGGACGACTCGCGGCAACTGCGCATCCTCTTCGAACAGAAGCCCGACGTCGTCATTGATCTCTTGCCCGTGCGCTACTGCCACGCGATCGCGCAGCTCGCCATCGATCACCAGGTGCACCTGGTCAACACGGTCTATGTGCAACCCGAGGTGCGTGCGCTGGGTGAGCGGGCCCGGGCGCGCGGCGTCACGATCCTGCCGGAGTTCGGCCTCGATCCCGGGATCGATCTCGTTCTCCTGGGCGAGATCGTACGCTCCCTCGATCAGGTCGATACCCTGCTTAGCTACGGTGCGGGACTGCCCGAGCCCGCGGCGGCCACGCCTCCGTTACGCTACCGTGTGACCTGGACCTTCGCCGGGGTGCTGCGTGCCTACCGGCGGAATGCACGACTGATCCGCGACGGCGTGCTGCAGAACATCCCCGGCCAGGACATCTTTGCCACCCGCAACATCCACGCCCTGGACGTGGACGGGCTGGGCCGCCTGGAGGCCTACCCAAACGGCGACGCCATCCCGTTTGCCGAGCTGGCCGGACTCGATCCGGCGCGGTTGCGGGCCACCGGCCGGTACGCTCTGCGCTGGCCGGGTCACAGCGAACTGTGGCGACTCCTGGGCGATCTGCACCTGATGGATGATGAGCCGGTCTTCCTCGACGGAACCCCGATCGACCGCCGGGGATTTTTGGCGGCCGCGCTGGAGCCACACCTGGCGTTGGGTGACCAGGAACGCGACCTGGCCCTCGTGCGCATCGAAGCCACCGGCCGGCGAGCGGGAACCCCCACCCGGGTGATCGCCCAGATGATCGATTGGCGGGATCTGACGACCGGACTGACCGCCATGAGCCGGACGGTGGGATTCACGGCAAGCATCGGAGCCCACTTGATTCACCGCGGCGCACTTCCCGGCCCTGGAATCCTGTCCCCCGTGACCCATGTACCTTGGAGCCTCTTCGCGGAAGAGCTGCGCCGCCGCGGCATCACCGCCACCCTGCATGGAGAGGCCCTCCCCTCGTAGCCGAAGCGCGGCGTGACCGCAGTCTTGCTTTCCGCGGAGGCTCGCGTGACAATGCCGCGCGAACGCAAGCATCTGGCGGGCGGGCCGCAACGCTTCACTCAGGGAGAAGGGTGACGGCATGCAACGACCCCATCCTGACCGTCCGATCGAAATCCTCCTGATAGAGGACAATCCCGCCGACGTCCGTCTCACCGAAGAGGCGTTCCTCGAGGGCCGGGTAAGCAACCATCTGACGGTTGCCGGCGACGGAGAGGAGGCGTTGAGGATCCTGCGCCGCGAGGGTCAGTATGCCGATCACCGCCGGCCCGACCTGATTCTTCTGGACCTGAACCTGCCGAAGCTCGATGGACGGGATGTGCTCGCCGCGCTGAAGTCCGATCCCGATCTGAGGCGGATCCCGGTGATCGTTCTGACCACCTCGAGCGCCCGGGAGGATATCGAGCACACCTACGGCCTGCACGCAAACTGCTACATCACCAAGCCGGTGGAATTCGGAGAGTTCCTCAAGGTCGTACGCACGATCGAGGATTTCTGGCTATCCATCGTCCGATTGCCGGGGAGGGAGGAGTGACCCGGGGGTGCGAAGTGACCCGGGAGCGCGGAGTGGCGCGGGGTCGTGGCGTTGCACCCCAGCCTCGGGGCTCGCTGGCACACCTTCGCGCCGACGGGCACGGCGCTGCGCTTGCCGCGATCGAGGCAGACGACACTGCGGATCGCGCGCCAATGCAACTACCGCCTCCAGATGTGGCGTGTGAGGGAAAAGGTCCACCGGCTGGACCTCTTTGGCCTGGTATCCATGCGCGGCGAACTGTTGCAGATCGAGGGCCAGCGCCCGCGGCGAACAGGAAACATAGACCACTCGATCCGGGGCCGTACGCGTCGCCAGACGCTCGATCAGGTCACCGGGAATCCCGCCGCGCGGCGGATCGATGATCACCACCTCAGGACGCGGGCCCCGGATCCTCGCCTGCGCGGCGTCCATGGCGCGCACCGTGATGTTGTCAAACCCGTTCATTCGAGCGGCCGCTGCCAGATCCTTGCAGGCGGCCGCCTGGGACTCGACCGCCGTCACCTGCCCGGCGCGGGACGCAAACGCCAGCGAGAAGAATCCGACGCCCGCGTAAAGATCCACCAAATGCGTCATCCGCGGCGGGAGGGCTCGTTCGACCGCCGACCGAAGCAGCGCCAGCGCGGGCGTGTGGGTCTGGAAGAACGCGGTCGGCGTCATCAGGTAGCGCGTGCCGGCGACTTCGGCCTCGAGGCGATGCCGTCCCGCGAGAGGCGCACTCGTGGGCCCCAAGGCCAGCGCCAGGCGGCGCGGGCTGTAGTTGCCCCACACCGAGACCACCTGCGGCACGCCAAGCAACGCGCGGCCGAGGGCCGGGCCTTCCGGAAGCGGCCAATCCTGTACGACCAGGGTCACGCCGACCTGACCGGTCCCGGGAGCAACTCGCACGAGCAGGTGCTTCAGCCGCCCGCCGGCTCCGGATGCCGCAGGCTCCATTCCCGCCGCATTCAGGATCTCGCGGATCCCCCCGAGAACCCGGCTCCCCGCCTCGTCCTGCACCGGGCAGGCGTCGGTGGGCACGAGGTCCCGGCTGCGCGGCGCGTAGAGCCCGAACTGCAGTTCGCCGGCTCGTCCGCCCACCGCGACAAGCAGCTTGTTGCGATACCCGTAGTCGGTCTCGGCATGCAGCACCTCGGCCACCGGCGCGTCGGTGTGCGGGCGCAGCAGGCGCTCCAGCCGGCGGCGGCGTTCGGCTCGCTGCGCGCCTGGATCCCAGGATTGCCAGGGGCAGCCGCCGCAGACCGCGGTGACCGTGCAGCGCGGCTCCACCCGCTCGGGAGAGGGTTCGATCACCTCCTCACACTGACCCCAGGTGCTATGGCGACCGCGGTAGAGCACACGCAAACGGATGCGATCCCCGACAACAACCCCGCGCACGCGCACGGGACCGGCCGGCGTCTCGACCAGCGCCTCACGGGCACCCGCGTCCACCACCCGGCCCTCGAGCAGCTCCGGTTCCGCGGGAGAATCCCCAGCGGCACCCGGCGCGCGGCCGGCAGGCCCCATGCTCCGCGTTCCCCACCAGCGGTGGTCTGTCGAGTGGCCAGCCATGTCTCCCCCCTGAACCCTCTTCGCGGGGAGGAATGTACTGGATACCACCGGAGAGATGCACGCCAGAAGCTCGTGGATGACGGCGCTGCCCGGCCGTGAACTCCTCGCGGTGCCGCACAAAGCCCTTTGTCTGAATACGAGTTCATGATATGAATACGAATTCATATTCCAACCTCGACAGAGACACGAGTTTTGTGGCTCGAGGATTGGTGCTGATGGGCCGGATGGTGGAGGTATCCAATGACAGCAGGCACGGTTCGCGATGGGGACGCTGTTCCCCCATTGAGACCGCCACCCCCATCCGGCGGCTCCCCCAAGGAGAGACGCCGGGAACAGGAGCGCCAGGATATCCTCACGGCGGCCGGGGCCTTGTTCGCCGAACAGGGCTTTCGGGCCACCAGCGTTCAGGCCATCGCGGCCTGCGCGGAATTCTCGGTCGGCAAGATCTACAGCTTCTATCCGAGCAAGGAGGCCATCTTCGACGCTCTGGTCGAGGCCTTCCTGGACCGCATGAACGGATTGATCCAGGCGTTCGACCGGCCTGATCTGGCCCCTCTCGAGCGCCTCCATCATTGGTTGACCGGCATGCTGGAGTCGGGCGAACAGGACAGGAATCTGATTCGCGTGGGCATCGTGGAGGCCCGTCGCGGACGGCACCACTACCGTCCCGAACGGCGCGCCGGTCTGGTGAACAAGATCACCGAACTCATTCAGGCTGCAGTAGATGCAGGGAGCTTGCCGCCCCTGGATGCCCGAATGTATGCCCACATGATGCAAGGCGCGATCGAGGAGCTGACGCTCACGATCGGTTCCGAGCACGAAGAGACCCCTTTTCGCGAAATCCCAAAGCTGATCTTCGACCTGATGATCCTTCCCCTGGCTGACCGGCAAGCCCGTCCCCCGCACGAGGAATCATGATGAGCAAGCTGACGAACAGAGACAGGACCCTTCCACGGATGCTCGGCCCGTTGGCGGGCGCCGCCGGCATGGTGGCGATTGCCGCCGGCAGGCTGGCGGCTGCCACCGCTACGATAGCGTTCGCCGCCGGCACGATGGCCGCCGCCGGCACGATGGCGGCGAGTGCGGCCCCGGCCCGCGCGGGCGCCGCCGACGAAGCCGCCGTCGAGCTGGCCCTCGCCGACGCGGTCGCGCGCGCGCTCAGCACCCATGAAACCGTGGCGCAGGCGCGCGAGACCATCCAGGCGGCGGAAGCGGGACGCCAGGAGGCCCATGCCGGACGGTGGCCGCACCTGGAAGTCGCCGGCCGGTACACCCACAACCTCAAGAAGGCCGCGTTCTTCCTGCCCGGGGAGTTCGCCGCGGCGTTCGGCGGTGCTACCAAGGTCGAGACCGGCGGAGACTACGACTTGACCGGCGCCGTGACGGCTACCTGGGCCCTCTGGACGGCAGGCCGCTTGTCGGCGGCCGGAAGCGCCGCGCGGGAGTGGGTCGCATCCACCCGCTTCCATGAAGTGGCGGCCCGCGATTACATCCGGTTTCAGGTTCGCAGCACCTACTGCCAGGCCTTGCTGGCCATCGAGAATCTGGACATCGCCGAGCGCGCGCTGGCCGAGACCGAGGAAGCCGCCCGGGTGGCGCGGGCCGGGTTCGCGGCCGGCACCGTGAGCCGCTTCGACCGGCAACGGGCCGAGGTCGAACTGGCCAATCGGCGGGTTCCGCTGGTGGAAGCCCGTAACGGAGTCGAGCAGACGCTGCTGCTGCTGGGACGACTGTGCGGACTGGCGCCGGGAAGCACACCCCGCCTGACCGACACGCTCGCGACCGTGCCCGCGCCTCCACCCGTAGAGGAACTGCTCGATCGCATGCAGCGCCGCAGCCCTGAACTGCAGGGACTCGAGCATGCCGTCGCCGCCGCTCGCGCGCAGGTGAATCTGCAACGGGCGCAGCGCGGGCCGCGCCTTCAGCTCAGCGGGCAGTATGCGTGGCAGGGCCAGTGGGATGAGGATCCCGTGCCCGCCGATGATCAGCTCGCCACCAGCGCCAATCTGGCGCTGGGTGTGTCGATCCCGATCTTTGATGGTCTTGAGACCCGGGGCCGCATCGAGGGCGCCCGGGCCAGGCTGCGCAGCGCGGAACTGGAGTTGGCCCGCGTGCTGCGCGACAAGCAGCTCGCCGTGCGCCAGTCGCGCTTGCAGCTCGAGAATGCCCTGGCCGCGCTCGAAGGCCGCCACGATGCGGTTGTGCTGGCCGAGGAGGCCTACCGTCTCGCGCTGGTCCGCCTCGAGAACGGGCTGGCGACGCCCCTCGAACGGCTGGACGCGGAAGCCGCCATGTCCACGGCCCGCGCCCAACTCGCGGCGGCACGGTTCGCGGCCAATGTCGCTGAAGCCACCCTGCACCTGACCGTCGGCGCCCCGCTGCATGAGGCGATGACCGATCCTTCCGGGAGGACCCATCATGAGTAGTTCGAACCGTGTGCAGACCAAGCCAAACCGCCGGGGCCGCGCGCTGGCGATCCTGGCTCTGCTGGCCGTGATCGCGATCTTCGCCGTGCGCTTCGCCTCTGTCGGCCGCACGCAGATTCCGCCCAGCATCGCCTCCGTGCAGGCCGAGCAGGGGATTCCGGTGGAGACCGTGACCCTCGCGCCGGCCGACATGGAGACGTGGATCACGGTGGCCGGCACGGTCGAGGGCATCGTGCAGTACCCGATCGTATCGAACAATGCGCTGCGCGTGGCGGGCATCCCGGTGCGGGAAGGCGATCCGGTCCATCCCGGGGATGTCGTGGTACGTCTGGCGCGGGAGGCGCCCACCCCGATGGTGCACTCGTACCAGAAGGCCCGGGCATCCTTTGACAACACGCTCCGGGAGGTGCAGCGCCTGCGCGCGCTGTTCGCCGCCGGGGCGGTGTCCGAACAGGTGCTGGATCAGGCCGAGACGCGCCTTGAGGTGGCGCGCGTCGATCTCGAGGATGCCGAGGGCAGCACCTCATTGGTGGCGAACCAGGCCGGGATCGTCTCGCGTGTTCTGGTCCGTGAGGGTGAAACCGTGAGCGCCGGCAAGGCGCTCGCTTGGATCACCCGGACCGACTCGGTCAAGATCGTCTTCGAGGTCGGCAGCCAGCAGGCCATGGCCCTGCGCGAAGGGCAACGCGCCCGATGGGCGTCGGCGGAAAGCGGCCGTTCGGGCGAGGGCCGCATCGCCCGCGTCGATCTCATGGCGGACCCCAAGACCCACCTGCTCGAAGGCGCCGCGCTCTTTCCCAATCCCGCTGGAAGCCTCGTGCCCGGCCTGCTGGTGTCGGTGCGGGTCTTGACCGGCCATCGTGAGCAGGCTCCCGCGGTGCCGCGTGAATGCATCCTGACCTCCGCGGAAGGCGACTATGTCTACACCCTGGATCGCGCGGCCGCCGGCACACCCATCGCGCGCCGCACGCCCGTGCAGACCGGGTTGCGAACCTCCGACCGGGTGGAGATCGTCGGGGGCCTGCACCCCGGGGCCGAGGTTGTCCGCTACGGGCAATCGAAGCTGGCCGATGGAGACCGGGTCCACGTCGTGAATACGTCCAAGGAGATCTGAGATGAAGCTGCTGGATGTCTTCGTGCGCCGCCCGGTCCTGACGACCATGATCACGCTCGTCATGGTGGTCATGGGGCTTTTCTCCTATCAGCGCCTGGTCGTCGAGCTCTTTCCCAGGATCGATTTCCCGATCGTGGTCGTGACGACCGTCTATCCGGGAGCCTCGCCCGGCGAGGTCGAGAGTCAGATCACCAAGCGCATTGAGGATCAGGTCGGAACGCTGGCCGGCATCGAGGAGCTCTTCTCCGAATCCCGCGAAGGCATCTCCCAGGTCGTCATCCAGTTCGCGCTCGAGACCGACGCCGACCAGGATGCCATCGACGTCAAGGACAAGGTCGAAGCAATCGCCTCCGATCTTCCCGCGGGCGCCTATGACCCGGTGATCGTCAAGTTCGATCTGGCGGCGACCCCGATCGTGGACATCGCGCTTTCGGGCGAGCGGCCGCTTGAAGAGCTCTACGAGATCGCCGACAAGACCGTGCGCGAACAGCTCAGCCGCATTCCCGGTGTGGCCGATGTGATCATCACCGGACAGCGGGAGCGGGAGATTCGGGTGGCGATCGCCCCCGAGCGCCTGCGCGCCTACGGCCTGACGCTGATCGATGTGATCCAGGTGCTGGCCGCCAACAATCTCAATGTGCCCTCCGGCCATATCACCCGGGACAGCCACGAGATCACCCTGCGGATGAAGGGTGAGATCGGCAGCCCGCGCGAGCTGTCCGAGTTCCGTCTCTGGCTGCCGGCGGGCAGGTCGATCCCGCTCAGTGAGGTCGCCGAGGTGATCGACACGACCGAAGAGATCCGCCAATCGGCGACCTACAACGGGCGCCCGGTGATCGGACTGGGCGTGCAGAAGCGATCGGATGGCAACACGGTCGCGGTCGCCGAAGGCGTGTTCGCGGCCCTGGGGGATCTCAGGGCTCAGCTCGGCGAGGGTGTGGAGCTCTCGGTCGTGCACGAATCGGCCAGCTTCGTCCGCTCATCGGTCAGGGATGTGCTCGTCAATATCATGATCGGCATTCTGCTGGCCGGCGCCCTGCTGTTCATCTTCCTGCACGACTGGCGGCAGACATTGATCGCCGCCCTCGCGATGCCGGTCTCGGTCGTGGCCGCCTTCCTCTTGATTCAGGCCTCCGGATTCGCCATCAATGTCATGACCCTGATGGCGCTGGGCATCAGCATCGGCACGCTGGTGACCAACAGCATCGTGGTGATCGAGAGCATCAGCCGCCTGCTGCACCAGGGCATGCCGCCCGAGGAAGCCGCCGCCCGCGGGACGGCGCAGGTCGCGGTGGCGGTGTTGGCCTCCACGCTGACGAACGTGGTCGTCTTCACGCCGATCGCCTTCATGAGCGGCATCATCGGCCGCGTGTTCGTCCAGTTCGGCATGACCGTCGTCTTCGCCACGCTCTTCTCCCTCATCGTCAGTTTCACGCTGGTCCCCATGCTGGCAGCCCGGTTGCTCAGGCCCGGCACCGGCATCGGCGGCGGCGGGGGCGACAACCTGTTTGCGCGCGGCGCGCGGGCCTGGGATCGTTTCTACGCAGAGGTGCAGGAGCAGTACCGCGACGGCCTGGCGTGGGTCCTGGGCCACCGGCGCTACGTGCTGGCCGGGGCGGCCCTGCTCTTTTTCTTCGGCCTGTTCCTCTTCCGCTTCTTGGGCGGCGAGTTCATGCCCAATGTGGATCAGGGCCGCTTCACCGTGCAGGTGGAGTTGCCGGCGGGCACCAGCCTGGATCGGACGGAAGCCGTGGCGGCCCAGATCGAACAAATCATCCGCCGCCAGGCGGAGGTCCAGGCGGTCACGATCAGGATCGGTGGGGACCAGTTGGGCGTCGAGGACGCGTTGATCAATGTGTATCTGGTGGATGCCGATCAGCGCAGGCGCGGCCCCGATGAAATCATCAACGCCCTGCGCCCGGGTCTGGCCATGATTCCGGATGCCCGCATCGCACTCTTCGCCACGGGAGCGATGGGCCATGCGGAGTCCGATATCATCCTGGAGGTGCTGGGCGAAGACCCGGCGGCGCTCTCGAGCGTTGCGGGGCAGATCCTGGATGTGCTGAAGCAGGTTCCCGGCCTGGTCGAGATCACCACCAGCGACAAGCCGGGCAAACCGGAGATCAACGTCACCCCCCGCCGCCGGCAGCTGGCCGGGCGCGGCCTGACGGCCGCGCAGATGGGCAGCATCCTGCGCACCGCCTATGAGGGCAGCGATGCCGGAGTCTATCGCGAGCAGGGCGAGGAGTATGATGTCGTCGTCCAGTTTGCCGCCGAGCACCGCCACGATGCGGCGATCCTCGCGGATCTCCCGCTCACGACGCCCGCGGGACACACGGTACCGCTGTCGGATGTCGCCCTGCTCGAGAGCGGGATCGGAAATCCGACGATCCTGCATTCCGACAAGCAGCGCATGATCGAGATCGGGGCCAACATCGCCACGGGCAATTTGAGCGAGAAGCGGCGGGCCATCGATGCCGGAATCGCGCAGATCACAGTGCCCGCCGGCGTGACCGTCGCGTACGGCGGCAATGCCGAGATGCAGGATGAGTCGTTCGCGGCCATCTTCGAGGCGTTGATTCTGGCCATCATCCTGCTCTACATCGTCATGGCCGCGATCCTGGAGAGCTTCGTACACCCGGTCACCGTCATGGTCACGCTGCCGCTCGCGCTGGTGGGCATGGCCATGGCGCTCTTTCTGACCGGAGAGACCATCAACATCATGTCCCTCATGGCGCTGGTCATGATGCTGGGCATCGTGGTGAACAACGCGATTCTCATGCTGGATTACACCGCGCAGCTGCGCGCGGCCGGAGCGGGCCTGCGCGAGGCATTGCTGGAGGCCTGCCCGACCCGGCTGCGCCCGATCCTGATCGCGAACCTGGCCATCGCCGTCGGCATGCTGCCTCAGGCGATGGGGGGCGCGGGCAGCGAGTTCCGGGTGCCCATGGCGGTCGTGCAGATCGGGGGCGTACTGGTGTCGGCCTGTTTCACGCTCTTCGTGATCCCGGCCGTCTACTCGCTCTTCGATCGCCTGACCCTCGCGGGCCGGCGTGAGGCCAGGCTTGCGCGAAGCTGAGCCGCGGGACTGAACGCGGGCCGAATCGCAGGCTGAGCCGCGGGCCGAGCCACAGGCTGAACCGGTGGGCACCGGCCCTCCCCGCCCGCTTGAGCGCGCCCGCCGGGTGCGTTAGACTCCGCCCGCGTGAGTCATGGAGTCTGGAACAGGGTATCGATGAGGGAGGCACGGATGTACCGCATTTTCGCTGCTGTTGTCCTTTCTTTGGTAGTGGGTTGCACGGGCGGCTCGGACGACCGGCAGGGTGAGAGCGCCCCGCGGGGGGCCGCTGAGACCGGGAGCCAAAGCGAACCATCGGCCGAGCAGCACACCGCCCGGACACAGGAACCGGCAACCGGGGCTGCAATGACCATTCCCGAGTCCCCCACCCCGGTGGCCGAGGGCCAGTTCACCACCACGGCCTCAGGCCTGAAGTACTATGACCTGATCCTGGGCCAGGGCCAGAGCCCCCAGGAGGGACAGACGGTAACGGTCCAGTACACCGGCTGGCTGACCGATGGAACGCGATTCGATACCAGCTATGGCAAGGGCAAGCCGTTCAGCTTCCCGCTGGGCGTCGGCCGGGTCATCCCGGGTTGGGACGAGGGGGTTCTGGGAATGAAGGAAGGGGGCAAGCGCCAGCTGGTCATTCCTTCCCATCTCGGCTACGGTGCCCGGGGAGCGGGCGGCGTGATCCCGCCGGACGCCACATTGGTCTTCGAGGTCGAGCTTCTGGGCATGGAGTAGAGCGGCGGATCTGTCCTCGCTCCGAGGCCTGGCATCCAAACGAATCCGGTCTTCCTGAACGGGCCGGGCGCAGACAGAGCAATCGCAAGGAGGAACTCATGAAGACGCTGCTTTGCACCTTTCTGATTCTGGGTATGACCGGCATCGCCACAGCCGCCGAGAAGGAGGGACAAGTCATCGAGGACAAGGCCATTCAGTCGATCGACGGTTTCATTGCCAGCTCTGCAATCGACACGAGCAAGCCCGGGTGGAAGACCACCCTGCCCATGCCGAAGGCGGCTGACTTCGAATCCACGCACGAATACTACTGGCACATGAAGACCAACAAGGGCGACATCCTGATCCAGCTGCTGCCCGAAGTCGCGCCCATGCATGTGACCAGCACCATCTACCTGACCCATCTGGGATTCTATGACGGACTGACCTTCCATCGGGTCATCCCCGGCTTCATGGCCCAGGGAGGCTGCCCGCTGGGCTCCGGCACTGGCGGACCCGGCTACAAGTACGCCGGCGAGTACAGCCCCAGCGTCAAGCACAACAAGCCCGGGCTGCTCTCGATGGCCAACGCCGGACCGAACACCGACGGCAGCCAGTTCTTCCTCACCTTCGTCCCGACCCCGCACCTGGACGGCAAGCACTCGATCTTCGGCGAGGTGCTGGAGGGAACCGCGACCCTGAAGGCGATGGAAGCCGTGGGTAGCCGGACGGGCGCCACCAGCGAGCCGGTCCTCATCGAGAAGGCCACCATCGAGGTCCGGGCCAGGGACTGATCCCCGTCCCGCTTCCGCAGCGTACCCAATCAAACGGCCCGCCTCCCTCACGGGATGCGGGCCGTGTCGCGGCCCCCACGGCCAGAGAGCATGGCGCGCGGTGCAGACTACCCGTTCGAGTAGCGCGCGGTGAAGCGGCCGATGGCCTCGACGTCACCCACCAACACAAGCTCATCGCCCTGGCGGAGGACCTGGTCCGGTTCGGGGTTGGCTGTCACGACGCCCTCGTGCTTGATCGCGATCGCGCTGCACCCGGTTTCCTCGCGAATGTGCAGATCCAGCAATGAGCGGTCGTTGAGCCGGCCGTCCACGGTAGCCGTGAACAGATTCAGGCTCTCGGAGAGCAAGACCAGGCTGCCCGGCCGCAGGAGATTGACAATGGTCGTCGTGGCGATCGAGCTGTAGGACATCACGAGATTGGCGCCGGCGCGGTGCAGGGTCTTGACATTGCGGTCGAAGCTGGCGCGGCTGATGATCTGCACATCCGGCCGCAGCCGCCGGCAGTAGATCGTCAGGTAGATGTTCAGATCGTCCTCGTGGGTGGTGATGATGATCGAGGGCGCTTGCTCGATGCCGGCGGCCACGAGGGTTTCGCGGTCGGCGGCGCTGCCGAGGATCACCTTGTTGCTGCCACTCCTGGGATCGGCCCGCTTCTCGATGATGCGGTAATCAACACCCCGCTGTTCCAGTGTGGCTGCCACCGCCTGGCCCACCCGCCCGCCGCCGAGGATCAAGACCGGCCCCTCCTGCCGGTCCTCGCGACCGGCAGGTTTCACCGATGCCTCGAAGCGGTCCAGCTGGTCCGCGGTACCGGCCAGTACAAGGACCGTGGTCGGCTCGATGCGCGTCTGCGCCGCCGGCAGACGGAACTGGCCACGCTCCCAGATGCCGACCACGTTCACCCCGGTACGCGCGCGCAACCGGCTCTCGAACAGGGTCTGCCCCGGCAATGTGGTCGCCATGGCGGGCACCTCGGCGATCAGCAACTCGTCGAAGCGGCCGATCACGTTGGTGTGCAGGCTCACCCCGAGCACCCGCCGCGCAAGGGCCTGTCCCAGCAGCTTGTGAAACTGAAAGACGTGGGTGCTGCCGGCAAGCTGCAGGATGTCGAGCGAATCGTCATGATCGGCATTGGTCACCGTCTCGACGTGGTCACAGATCTCACGAACGGTGTAGATGATGTTGGTGCTGGCCAGGTCATCGTTCAGGACCACGACCAGGGCGGCCTCGGGCACGCGCAGGTTGCGGTAGGTGTCCGGATGGTTCAGGTCGCCGACCATCACTCGGTAGCCGCGGTCGAATAGCTCGAGGGCCTGAGGCAGGTCGGGCACCAGCACCACGCTCGCGACCCCCAGCCGGTCGAAACCGTGGATGAGATTGGCCGCCACGTTGTCGAAATGCGTCAGGACCACATGCCCGCGCAGCGATGCCGGCATGCTGCGCGGCGCCCGGGCTTTGTTCTGGGCCTCGAGCCACGGCGCATAGAAGAAGCGGATGAAGGTGAACGGCAGCATGATCATCAGGAAGACGATCCCGCTCAACAGAACCAGGATCGAGAAGACGCGCCCGAGGTCGCCGGCAAAGGTGATGTCGCCGAATCCGAGGGTCGACATCACGGTCAAGGTCCAGTAGAAGCCGGTCACCCAGGTATGCGACTGCCCCTCATGCTCCATGATCACATGGAAGAGCACGCTGTAGAGAACAATCACCGTCGCGAGCAACACCAGAAAGCGCACGAGCAGCTTGACGTTGCTCTTGCGGCCGCTGCCTTGCATCAGCACGGCGAGCTGGGGGATCAAGAATTTCATGATTCGGCTGGTGGCCTACACGTTCCAGTGGTTTCCGCGCGTTCCAGTGCTTTGCAGAACGCTGCCAGGACCGGCACCGGGGCAACACTGATACCTGGATTCCGCGGCGTCAATGGCATACCCGCCCCCTGCTCTCTAGCCGTTCAGAGGAATCCACAACCGCGGCGATCCCGGCGCGGATCCGAACGCCTCCTTCGGCACGCCACCGAGGACCACCAGCATATCCCCGCCGCCGGCGCCGCAGGGCTTGACGCGAGCATTGTGCCGGCGGGCCCAGGCATCCAGTTGCTCAAATCCGGGCGGGAAGTAATCGATCCCGGCCGCCCGCGTGAGGGTTGCGATCCGCTCGAGATGGGTATCCAGCGGGTCGCGCCAGCGCGGTGGCAGCGCGGCGGCCGAGAGGCAATCGGCCACCCAATCCCCGGTGGCGATCAACGTCTCGAGCGCCCGGGCCGCCTCCCGG
The DNA here is from genome assembly GCA_964417675.1 of uncultured bacterium. Taxonomy (GTDB): domain Bacteria; phylum Eisenbacteria; class RBG-16-71-46; order CAIMUX01; family WJJG01; genus CAYQJL01. The sequence continues at coordinate 20,587 of CAYQJL010000179.1, forward strand.
CCGCCCCCCGACAGGTAGGCGGCCAAACGATCGATGCGTGAGCGCGTGTCGGCGCCGCGTCCGGTCCAGACCAAGGTCATCGCCACACGCGGCGACCAGGGTCGGATCCGCGGACCTGCGGTTGTCAACTGGAAGTCGATGGGTGTCCCATGGACGCAGGCGGCGACATCTGCGCCGCTGCCCCGCCCCCCCTGGGCGCGTTCATGCGCGGCCAGGGCGTGGAACAGCACCTCGTCGCGGCACGCCTGCCACCGCAGGCCGGCGCGTTCGAAACGCAAGGCGATGATTCCGACGCACTCGGCCGCTGAGGATCCCACTCCGAGCTTGTTGTCGGCCCCCGACGCCCGCGGTGCGCGAAGTTCGCGATTGTCGATGCAGGGATCCGGCAGCCCGTGTTCGCGCTCGAACCCGGCCAGGCGCGGGATCGGTTCGGCCAGCGCCGCGCTCACCACCGGGGAGCGCGGCGACCTCTGACCGGCGGGGGACAGTTCCTCTGAGTCGGCCGGCGGGCGGGCGGCGGAGGAACGTTCCTCTGAACGGGCCTGTCCCCGGGCAGCGGGCAGCCGTTCCTCGACCGAGAGATGCCGGGGGACCGGCGCCAGCAAGGCCCTCCCACCGTGCAGGACCGCGTATTCCCCGCAGATCATCGCCTTGCCCGGGATTCGGATCATGGGCCACCTTCTCCGTCGAGCACGGTTGCGCCGGGTCCGGGGTGACAGATCAGCACGTCCCCAACGCCCGCGACGCGCCGAGCCCGCTCGGCCACCGCGGCCAGATCCTCGCGGGCGGCCAGCAGCACCGGATGCGGCCCGGCGTCGGTGGTCATGTAGGCCTCCAGACCGTCCGCGCGCCAGCGCCGGACCTCACGGAGCATCGCGATCGTGGCCGGCTGCCAGTACAGCAGCGCCGGACGGGCCGCCAACATACAGGCATGCATCGCGAGGGCATTGGCTTCCGCGATCGCGCCAAGCGACGCCAGATCCCGCCGCTCGATCGCCCCCCGCAACGCCCGGGTGTCCGACCGGGCCTGGCGGGTCCAGGCCGTGTAGTAGGGCGAGGTGCCCCGTGTGTGCTCCATGCCCTCGCGCGACCCCACCTCCTTGGCCAGAGCGGCCATCTGGCGGGCATCACCGTCCCTGTCCAGCCCGCCGCCAGCGGCCGCATCACCGGCGGCCACGTAGCCCGATGGCGCATGCGTTCTCACGACCGCCACCACCATCCCCCATGGAACGTCCTGCGGTGCAAGCAGCGAGCGGGCGGCCGGATCCTTCCCGGCCGGCAACAGCGTGAGGCCCCCGGGAATGGAGCGTGCCGCGGACCCGCTACCCTGCCGGGCCAGTCGCGACAGCGCCGCCCGGCTGAGCCGCCGGCGGCTGACCGTGGCGAGGGCCGTCGCCAGGGCGGCGAATCCCGAGGCGCTGGATGCCAGCCCCGCGGCGGTGGGGAAGTGATTCGTCGAACGGATCAGGAAGGACCCCTCCACCAGACCGAGGCGCCGCCAGAGATCGATGTAGCGGGCCACGCGAGCCTGGCTGGCCGGATCGGCGGGCCGGCCGTTCAACTCGAGGTGATCCTGCCCGCAGGGGGCGGATTCGGCGGATTCGAGCGTCGTTTCGGTCCATAGCTCCTGGAGCACCAGGCCGATCGAGGGGGTGGCCGGACCGTTGGCGGGCGGCCGGGGCGCATCCCGGAAATCCCGGGAGCCCCGGAAATCCCGGGAATCCCCGGGCGGAACCTGCTTGCCCCAGTACTTCGTCAGCGCGATGTTGGCGCAGGCCCGCACGCGGACGCTCACGAAATCCCTCCCAGGGTGAACGGGAAGACGACCGGAAAGACCTCGGACAGCTCGCTGACGAGAGCGTCGCGCTGATCCGGGCGCACCAGCGCGATCACGGCGCCGCCTCCCCCTCCGCCGGTCAGCTTGGCCCCCAGTACACCCTTGCGCACCAGGCGCTCGACCGCCTGGTCGAGACCGGCCGTGGACACGCCGAGTTTCACGAGCAGTTCATGATTGCGCAGCATCAGGCGCCCCGCCGACGGCCCATCCCCGGTCCCCAGCGCGATCCCGGCATCCACGGTGAGATTGCCGATCTGGGCAAGCAGTCCATCGTAGAGTTCGGGCTGCCGCTCGCGGCGGCGGGCCAGACCGGCCACCATCTCCTTGGTCCGCAGGGCGGATTCCACGCAGCAGAAGACTCCCGTGAATGGCGTGCGCAAGCGAAGCGGCAGGAACTCGCGCGGCGGGCCCTTGCGGAACCAGAGCACGCAGTCGGAGAGGATCGTGCCGGCATCCATGCCGCTGGGCGTGCCGTGGAAGATCTCCTCGAGCTTCTGCACCTCATCGAAGCGCCCGTTGTCCCAGCGCGTCGTCGTCGGAATGTTCTGATAGCGCCGCAGCGCCGTACAGAGCGCGACCGAGAATGCGGCCGAGGAACCGAGCCCGACGCCGGGCACCAGGTCCGATTCGATGCCGATGGCGATCGGCTCCTTCTCGAGGCCGAACATCTGCAGCGCGCGGTCGGCGGCCTTCGACAGGAGCCGGATGTCGTGGTCCGAATTGGGCGCCGGAAAGATGCGCGGAACCTGCGGATTCAGCACGCGCGGCCCATCCGGATCGGGCGTGATCGTCACCGTCAGGCCCGGCTCGACCGTGGTGCTGATGCCCGGGTACTCATAGACAACCGCATGCTCCCCGAAGAGCACCACCTTGCCCGGAGCGTAGGCCACGACCGGGAAGGCCCGCTTCGCTCCGTGGGCGTGCGCGCCGCGGTCCATGGCCTGGAACAGCTCCTCGGCCACGGCCACCTTGACCTCGCCGCGGCGGAGCATCTCCTGGGCCACCCGATCGACCTGCTCGGGCGGCACTCCCACGCTGAGCGCGACGCTGCGCGCGTGCAGGGCCATATGCCCCTTCTGGATGCCCTCGGTGCAGAGGGCATAGAGGGCCGCCAGGTTCTGGCCCAATCCCACCGAGGCCAACATCCCGGCGAGCTGGCGTGAGTCGCGGACGCCGCTGATCTTGCGCAGCAGCCGCACGCCGGGGTGAGTGTTGACGGCGCCGCCGACCCACCCGACCTGCATCGGCAGCTCGAGCAGACCGTGCAGGCAGCCGTCGCGATGTTCGTAGCGGGTCAGCCCGGCGTAGCTGCCCTGGCGGGCGGCGTAGGCGTGCCCGCCGGCTTCGATGGCGCGCCAGTCCTGGCCCAGCGCGAGCGCCGCCGCGCAGATGCCGTTGAAGATGCCCTTGTTGTGGGTCGCGGCGCGGTAGGGATCCTTGCGCGCCAGGCGGTCGGCGCGCACGATGCGCTCGGCGACCTCCGCGCCGGTGAGCTGTTCGATCGTCAGGTGCTCGACCGGCAAGCTGAATTCGGCGCGGGCGAGGCACTGATCGGCGTAGTTCGAGACGATGCGCAGCAGAACCTTGCCGTCGGTGATCCTCTCGATCACCTGGCCCGCCGCCTCGCAGGCCCGGTTGACCGTGTTGGCCCCCATGGCCTCGCAGACATGGACGAACAGGTGCACGAGAAGCTCCGCGTCGGGCGTGCCATCCTCGCCGTCCAGCCGGCGGATCTCGAGGCTGGTCACCCCGCCGCCGCGCGCGACCATGCGGGGATTGGCCCGGTTGGCGGCCGCGATGATCTCGTCACGGTGCGCCTCGAGCCGGCCAGCGGTCTGCTCTGGATCGTCCGCTCGATCGAGCTGAATCTGCCCGATCATGATCGGGTCGCTGACCCGCGTCCGGAACCCGCCGCCGTGGCGCACCATCAGGGCCGCCTTCGACGCGGCGGCCACGATCGAAGCCTCCTCGATGGCCATGGGAACCAGCAGGTCCATGCCGTCGACGAGAAAGTTCAAGCCCAGGCCGATCGGCATGCCCAGAACGCCGATCACGTTCTCGACCATGTTGACGGCGTCGTGGATGCGCAGCGTGCGGCCGCGGCGCAGGGATTCGATCTCCTGTTCGCTCAGGCCGAAGCTGCGCGCCAGGTAGTGCAGCCGTTGTTCCACCGAAAGACGGTAGAAGCCTGGGATCCGTGAGGTCTTTGCCTCCCGCGCGGACAGGAGCCGTGCCGCTGCATCGGGGCTCAACGGTTTCACAGGTTCCGTTTCCTTTCCTTTCGGTCCGGTCCTACCGGGTCATCGGATCCGGGCCACCCGACAAGGGCAAGCGATCATTCGACCGATCGCTCCAACCAACCATAGGCATCCAGCCAGTCGCGCAGCGCCCCCGTGTAGACCCGGGGCGCACGCTGCAGCGCCTGTATGTCCGCGGAACCGGTCAGCAGCATGGCCGCTCGCAGCTCCTGTACGGTCTGTGTGAGCAGAGCCTCGACACCCTCGGCCCCGCTGTCAAGATAGGCCATCAGCACGGGACGGGCCATGCCGGCCAGATCGGCGCCGGCGGCAATGGCCCGGGCCGCGTCCAGGCCCGAGCGGATCCCTCCCGAGGCAATCACCCGAACCGGCGGGCCCTGTTCCCGCTCGGGGGCATTCCCCCCGAGAACGCGCCGGGCCGCGATCACGCTGAAGGCCGTCGGGATCCCCCAGTCGGCATAGACGCCGCCGAGCCGCTTCCGCGACTCCTCGACCGCGCAGTGCATCTCCACCCTGGTCCAGGAAGTGCCCCCGGCCCCGGCGACATCCACCGCGCGGACACCGCTGCGCCGCAGGGCCGCGAGCGTCCCCGGCGAGAATCCCGCGCCGGTCTCCTTGACGATGACTCTCTCCCCCAAACGGTCCACGAGCCGGGCGATCTGATCACACAATCCTCGGAAGTCCCGATCGCCGCCCGACTGGATCAGCTCCTGGCCCGGATTCAGGTGCACGCAGATGCCGTCGGCCTGGATGCCATGTACCAGGCCTTCTATCTCATCAATTGTGTGTTCTCGCAACTGTGCGGCCCCGATGTTGCCGAGCAGCACCCCGTCGGGCATCTGCTCGCGGACGGCGAAATCGGCCCGCACCTCGGGATGCCGCAGGAGCACTCGCTGGCTGCCCACCCCCAGCGCGATCCCACATCGCCCGGCCGCCCGAGCCAGCCCACGGTTCAGTTCCCCAGCGAACCCGGCCCCACCGGTCATACCCTCGATCACCAGGGGAGCCCGCAGGCGGCGCCCGAGAAACTCGGCGCCCAGATCGATGGCGGCGTGGTCCAATTCGGGGAGAGCCTGGTGGAGAAGCTCGATGTGCTCGAGCATCGTCGTGCCGCGATGGTCGACCTCTTCCGTCATCGAAACCTCGAGATGACGCGCTTTGCGGCTCTGAATCGTCATCAGCTTCTGCGCTCTTCCGTCGTGAGCCCGCAGCGGGCCGCCTCACGGGCGACCCATCTCACGGCAAACCGCCTCACAGCAGACCGCATCACGGGCAGACCGCTCAGACGTGACAACACCCTACCCCACCTTCGATTCCCGGCATAGCGCGTCTTCGGGTCGCGGGGGAGCGCCCCTCCGGCCCTGTCCGCGGCCCTGGCCGGATCGGACAGGACCGAACCGGCCACCGGCGGCGGCCACCCGGTCGAGGAGACAACCTCCACGAATCAAGCCGATGAGTCTACTACGCCGGACACCGGACGGAAAGGCCCGATCCGACCCGGGGTGCCACGGCGCGCCTTGCCCCCCGGAAGCACCCAGGAGAGAGCCGCTGCCGTGACGCGTTGCTGAACCTCCGGCACGGTCAATCCACCGCCGCTTCCGCGGACCAGGCCGCCAGCCGCGAGCGCTGGATCCTCAGACCCATCCGCCGGCGCTGCTCGCGCAGGATCTCTTCCATGATCCGATTCTGCTCCTGGTTCACGATCTTGCTCAACAGGTACGGCCGGGCTTCCTCGATCGTGCGATAGCGCTCCGGCCGGCGCTCCTCCACCCTCACGATCGCCCAACGGCTGTCCGCGGCGGAAAGGACCAGGGCGTACTCGCCCGGCTGCATCCGCCGGACGGCCATCCAGAAGTCGGCCCACTCGGGACGGAAGGGGTCGAGCGAGATGTCGCGCGGCCGGGTGGGAGGCAGGTACCAGGCGCCGTGGTTCTCTGCCTCCGACGGTCCGAGTTCCGCCATCAGGCCGGCCGGCCCTTCCACGAGCCGGCGGTGGATCCGGCGGGCCCGCGCCTCATCCGAGGCCGGATAGCTGAGCACACTGAAGGAGACGGCCTCGGGGAAGCGGAAGAGATTCCGGTGCCTCTGGTAGGCGGCTGCCAAGGAATCGGGTGACGGTTCACCAGCCTCCGCGGTAGCGTGCGCGCAGTAGGCATCCAGCGTCCACTTCTCCTCGACCGGACGCAGCGCCTCGCGGAACGCGGGGTTGGCCGCGAAGCCGCGCCGAAGCGCCTCCTCCGTGATCAGCAGCCGCTCGATGCGCCCCTCGATCTCCTGCGCGGTCTTCGCCAGGGGGCCCGACCCCGGCCAGTGGTCGAGATCGACATCGTCGAGGCTGGTCAGGTACTCGCCGACGGTGCGGGTCCGCCCCCAGAGATCGAACAGCGGGCGCTCCCGTTCCTCGGGTGCAAACCGCCCGAGCGGCGCACGGATCGACAGGAAATCATAGGCGATGTTCTCGTCCCGCAACCCCTCGATCGAGTCCCAGAGCGCGGCGAACCGCTCCGCGATCAGCGGATAGGACTCGCTGTGAAAGGCCAGGCCGGCCGCCCGCTTCAGGCTGTCGGACCATTGCGCCGAGCGATCCATCCAGACCAGGCTTCTGAGGGCCTTGCTTGCCTTCTCCACCCATGCGCTGTCGGAAGCCTCCGCCAGCGGCTCGAATCCCAACAGGCGCACGAACAGCGTTGCCTCCGGCATGCGGATCGGATCAAGCAGGCCGTCGCCCGGCGGGTCGTCGACGAGCACCGCCTTGATCACCTGAGACGGCGTATGCCGGTCATCCACGCGCACCTCCTTCGGCTGCGGCACGGAAGCCGCCGGCGCAGTCCCGGCCGACGCACCCCCGGGGGGCGCAGCCCCGGCCGGCGAACCTCCGGCCGCCACGACATCCGAGAAGCGGCGTGCGGTCGCCTCGAAATCCCCGCCGGCGCGCAGCATTCGTTGCGCCTCCTCGGCCCGCTGGGCATCGCTGACGATGAACTGCTCGATGTGCGCCTGACGGAACAGACGCGGCAACAAGCGCGCCTCCTGTTCCGCGGCGGGACGGAAGCGGTCGCGCAGGTGGCGCAGGAACTCGCGCACCAGGGTCCTCTCGTGGTCGATGCGGTACCCGCGCCGGATCTCCGGTCGCTCGAGCGTGACGCCATCCTGCCGGGCCAGCCGTAGCAGAATTTCCCGGTCGGCCAGGGCGCGCGCGAACAGCTCTCGCTCCGCCACGCTCAGCGTGTCGAACGCGCCCGGGCCGCGCAGACGCGCGCATTCGGCGGCCACCTCGTCGGCTGTCAGGCTCCAACCCCGCAGCGAGACCGCGGCCTCGTCCGGGATCCGTTGGCAGGCTGGCCCTAGAACCAGGGCCGGGATCAGGACCAAGACCAGGGCCAGGATCCCGAACGCATTGGCCGCGGCGGGCGGAAGGCAGCGCAGGCGAACAGTCATCATGGTGTCGCCCCTCTCTCCGGTCGTGTCCTCTCCAGGGCGCGGCGCGCCCGCTCCTCCAATCCCAGGGGCGGCATCGCCCGGCCGATCCGGCGGCAGGCTTCGCGAAGGTCGCCTTCCCAATCGCCCGACCGCGTGGCCGCGACGGCGCCATAGAGATCCCGGGCGTCCTCGATGCGGTCAGCGGAGTGTACCGTCAGGCCCGGCTCGATTCAAAGGTGAGATCAGGCGGTGGAATCGGTGATCCGACCGATGAAGAGGATGGACCCGGTCCGGTTGTCTGTCCCGAAAATGCGTGAAATGGGCACGACTGCTCCGAACATTCGGCAGCTCGCATAGAGGCCGGTTGAGGGTTTCGGCGGCTCACGTCGGACCGCTCAGCGTTGCCCCCCGCGTGATCCGCGTCTCCGTGGTCGAGCCCTCAGAGTGGCCGAAGACTGTCACCGTCGTCGCATCGAAGTGCACTCGCTGGAACTGCAGCTCGAAGTCCTTGATGACCCGAATCCACCGCCTTGAGGGACGCGGAGCAGCTGTGCTCGAGGGCCTGCAGATGTTGCGGGCGACGGAAACCCTGACATGGGGCCAAGGTGAAGTGCGGAATGCAGGTGACACGCATGTGCGATAATGGTATAGTTACTATACCTAGAGGGCCTATCGGAGGTTGCGATTTTGGATTTTGAGTTCGACGAAGCCAAGAGCGTTGCAAACAAGAGCAAACACGGCATCGATTTCGTGGAAGCCCAGCTCCTGTGGCTCGATTCCATGCTCGTCGAGATTCCTGCGCGCACCGTCGACGAGCTTAGGTCTCTCATCATCGGGACCATGGTCGGGGCCCATTGGTCGGCTGTGATCACCTATCGCGATGAGCGCATTCGGATCATCTCGGTCCGACGTTCACGTCGCGAGGAGATTGAGATCTATGAAAGCACGTGATTTCGATGAGAAGTTTGATCGAGGGGAAGACGTCACCTCTGACCTGGATATGTCGAAGGCCAGGCGCAAGAACCAAGAGCCGCGCCGGATCAATGTCGATTTCCCGGCATGGATGATCGAATCGCTGGATCGAGAGGCAAAGCGTCTCGGCGTCACACGTCAAGCAATCATCAAGGTATGGATAGCGGAGATGCTCGAGCGCAGAGCATCGTAGAGTGGACCCGTGGGCCCCGATTATCCCATCGGCCAGCATTCTCGGGGCTTACGGATCATTCTGTTCGCTGAATCGGCCCGGCTGAAGTCCTGCTTGCCACCCGACATTCCGATCAGCAACGTTCTCGCTTCGTGATTCCAGTCAACAGCGGCCAACCAACATCAAGCCGCCCACTGCCGTCGGTGGCAGGATTATCAGGTCACATGGCTGCAGATGGAGCTTCCGGGACGGACACAGCCCAGGCGAACAGTCATCATGGTGTCGCCCCTCTCTCCGGTTGTGTCCTCTCCAGGGCGCGGCGCGCCCGCTCCTCCAATCCCAGGGGCGGGATCACCCGGCCGATCCGGCGGTAGGCTTCGCGAAGGTCGCCTTCCCAACCACCCGGCCGCATGGCCGCGACGGCGCCATAGAGATCCCGGGCGTCCTCGATGCGGTCGCCGCGCTCGAAGAACTCGGCCGTGCGGATCATCGCCAGAACATACTCCAGGCCGAGCGCCTGGGCTTCGATGTCGGCCGCCGGTGACACCCGCGGCATCTCGCGCCGGAAGCGTGTCCACAGCTCTGCGTTCTCCGCGTAGAGCGAATCGCGGTCGAAGGGGACGGCCTTTCGGCGGGCGCTCAACGCCAGTCCGGCCGGAACGATCGTTCGCTCTCCCCACCAGGGACCGGCCGTCAGGGTGGCCAGCTGCCCCGGATCGAACGCGAAGCAAACCGGACGGCGCGCACCGGCCGACTCCAGAAGGCGCCGGTAGAAACCGGCCCACGGCTCTCCATCGCGGTAGGTCGGCAGACTCGCCCGCGGGTGGCGGCGCGCCAACTGCGCAACGTACCACGCGGTCGCGTGCCCTGTGGAGACGATCAGTGTCTCGGGCGAGCGGCGCTCCACGGCCTGCAGGTACCAGAGGATATGCGTCCGCGTGTCGCCCTGGGTGAGCAGCAGGGCATCGCCCGGCACCGAATCGAGGAGCTGCTCGCCGTAGCGTAGCGCCGCATCCTCCCGGCTCAGGTCGTTCGCGGCATAGTTCCACGGCACAGGAGCCAGGCACAACAGCACGATCATCCATCCCATGGCCGTTCGCCGCACGGGAGCCAGCGAACCGACCCGGCGCAGCGTCGTCTCGACGCCAACCCCCGCGAGAAGGCAGAGCGCAAGCACCCCGGGAGGGCGGTAGCTGGCGATGTCCATGATGTTGTAGGCCGCGATCACGGCCAGGTTGGCCGCCAGGAGACAGAGTGCGCCGCCGACCAGGCGTTTCTCCGGGGCCGGAAGAGTTCGCGCCCGGATCAGCCCCACGGCCGCCAGCAGGAGGCCGATGCCCACTTCGCGAGGCAGGGCGCGGGCATAGTCGCCCAATCGCAGGAGCGCCAGTGCCGGCGTGGTGCCCTCCACGTGGCGCAGGTAGGGGGTACCGCGAACCACCGCGAGAAACCGATCCCAGGTCTGCGGATCGCCGATATAGATCGCCGGTTCGGCGCGCCCGGCCAGGGGCAGGTAGAGATAGACGAGCGCCGAGGCCGCCAACCCGAGCACGAAGAGCGCACCCGCCGCCAGAGACTGCCGGCCGACAGCGGTTCGCGGGCCTGCCGGGCGCGAGGCCCGGGCCGGCGCCGCATGGCGGGCCAGCAGCCAGATCGCCGGCAGGTAGAGCAGATTGAGAAAACGATGTCCCAGCCAGAGCCCGAGGATCAGTCCGGCCAGAACGCTCGCGGCCCGATCCGCGCGCCGCATCGCGCGCGCCAGCGCCAGGATCGCGCCGGCCAGCAGCAGCAGATCGAAGGCGTAGACCTCCGCGGCCACCGCCTGGGCCCACACCGAGCGGCTCACGGCAAACAGGGCCGCCGCCGCCAGGGCGGCCAACGACGAGAGGCGGGCCCCGCGCAGGAGCAGGACGAGCAACCCGGCCGCGCCGGCCGCGTGCAGCGCCGAGGCCAGGTTGGCGGCCAGCGCGTGGCGATCCGGTGGGAAGAGATGGACCCAGAGTCCGGTCAACAGCGTGTAGAGCGGGTACCCGGGTGGATGCGGCACACCGAAGCAGGAGGCCGCCGCGGCGAGTTCGGCGCTGTCGCCCACATGGATCGTGCGGCAGGCGGTGGCCGCATACAGGATCAGCGCGGCGAGGGCGGCCAGGCCGGCCACCAGGAGGCCGCCACGGTCCGCCGCCGGACCGGATCGACTGGGGTTGGGCGTACTGGGCATTTCAGTGGAAGAGTATCCCGGCAACCGGCAGCGCACACAAGCGTACGGGCCGGGTCCTCTCGCAGGAGAACCCGGCCCGCGTCATCCACAAATGGCCGGGATCGCAAGGAAACCGACTACTGGTAGAGAGCCTTCACGGCGCCCCAGCTGACGTTCTCGACCGGCGTACCGCCGGCGAGATTGGCCTTCAGCTGCATGACGACCGTCCGTCCCCAACTCACATCCGACTCCCAGATGCCGCCGTACCAGCCCCAGGTCTCGACGCCGTTGTAGGCGGTCATACCCTGCATGCCGGTGTTGTCGAAGCCCCAGAAGCTGGTCGTACCGGCCAGGAACGGGACATTCTCGGCGGAAACGTCGATGTAGGTGTAAGTCGTCGGCGGGAACGTTTCCGGGTTGGGATCGACCGGCGTGTAGGGGCCGTAGTACTCGGCGGTATTGGCCGGTCCCGGCAGCGTCGGCTGATCCGTCCAGACGATCCAGCCGTAGGGTCCGCTCGGAGGACCGGCGCACGGCCAGGACAGCTCGACCAGCACGTAATCGTCGCCCGTGGTGTTCGTCAGCTTGGCGATCGACCATTCCGCCCAGCCGGTGGCCGAACCACCGAGTTCCGGAACGAAGTCGATCTGACCACCCGTGTTGTACTCCCAATCGGCCCGCGTCAGGCTAGGCTCGCTGACCGGCCCAGGACTCGGGGCAATCGGTGTTCCATCCTTCGATGCTGTCAGCGCGAACGCGGGAGACGCGCAGATCAGAAACATCGCCGCACACAGTAGCAACTTCTTCATCAGACATGCCCTCCCTAGTGTTGTGCATCCAGATGCGCATTCACACGGCACGAAGCCTTCGTACATGACCTAATATAGCGCGCCGGCCGGCACGCCGTCGAGACAAAGTTGCGGGGGCGCGTGCGCGCTAGAGGGCACGATCGGTCCGTCGGAGTACGGTCGGGCCGCTCCGAGACCTTGGCGCAAGGCACCCGCCAAGGAAGGAAATGTGCCCGATTTCCGTCACATAGGGACCATCAGCCGGCAGGCTCACTGGCCGGGGTCGCGTTGCCCGAGCCATGTCCCCACCGGCAATGAACCCGCCATGCGATGCCCGGCCGACCGGCCGGCCGAAGATCGGGGCTCGGAAACAGGCCGGAGTGTGCTATCATCCGTCGCTTCGTTTTCCGGCCCGCCATCGGCGGCGGGCGGCGGGCGCTTTCCCCTCAGGAGCAGGAACCGGATATGAACATTCGAAATGTGGCCATCATCGCGCATGTCGACCATGGCAAGACGACCCTGGTCGATCAGATCCTGCGTCAGTGCGATGTCTTCCGCCAGGGCCAGGAGGTGCGCGAGCGCTTCATGGACTCCAACGATCTCGAACGTGAGCGCGGGATCACGATCACCTCGAAGAACTTCGCGGTCACCCATCGCGGCGTGCGCATCAACCTCATCGACACCCCCGGCCACGCGGACTTCGGCGGCGAGGTCGAGCGGGTGCTCACGATGGCCGACGGCGTGCTCCTGCTGGTGGATGCCTTCGAGGGTCCCATGCCCCAGACGCGTTTCGTTCTGCAGAAGGCCCTCGAGCTCAACCTGAAGCCGGTGGTGGTCATCAACAAGGTCGATCGAGACCGGGCGCGTCCGAACGATGTGCTCGACGAGGTGTTCAGTCTCTTTCTCGATCTGAAGGCCAACGATGACCAACTCGACTTCCCCTGTGTCTATGCCTCCGGGCGCGACGGTTGGGCGGTCACCGAGCTCGACGGCCCGCGGGTCAATCTGCGGCCCCTGCTCGATATGGTGATCGATCACATCCCGTCTCCCACGTTGCGGTCGGGCCCCGTACAGATGCTGGTGACCGCCATGGATCACAGTGACTACGTGGGCCGCATCGGGATCGGGCGCATCTTCCGCGGCACACTCCGCGAAAAGGATCCGGTCGCGCTGCTCAAGCGCGATGGGTCGCGTCGCCGGGCCGTGGTGCAGAGCCTGTTCGTCTTCGACAATCTCGGACGCCGCCGGGTCAGCGAGGTCGGCTGTGGTGACCTCTGCGCCGTGACCGGCGTCGAGGGCGTCGACATCGGCGATACCCTCGCCGACATCGAACAGCCCGAGGTTCTGCCCCTGATCACGGTGGATGAACCGACCCTCACGATGACCTTCATGCCCAACGATTCCCCCTACTATGGCGAGGACGGGAAGTACGTGACCAGCCGTCAACTCCGCGAGCGGTTGTACAAGGAAGCCGAGCGCGACGTGGCCCTGCGCGTCGAGGACACCGGCAGCATGGACACCTTCAGGGTATCCGGCCGCGGCATTCTGCATCTCTCGATCCTGATGGAGAACATGCGCCGCGAGGGCTACGAGTTCATGGCCGGCCAGCCCCAGGTCATCTACAAGGAGATCGGGGGCAAGAAGGCCGAGCCGGTCGAGGTCCTCACCGTGGACGTCCCCAACGAGCATACCGGCGCCATCATCGAGTACGCCGGGACGCGGCGCGGCGAGTTGCAGCAAATGGTGCAAACCGAGGACCGCACGCGCCTCGAGTTCCATATCCCCAGCCGCGGGCTGATCGGGTTCCGCAGCAAGATGATGCGGGTCACCTCGGGCGAGATCGTCGTCAACCATCGCTTCCTGCAGTACGAGTTCTTCAAAGGATCGATCCCGCAGCGCCAGAACGGCAGCATCATCTCAATGGCCGGCGGCAATGCGGTCGCCTTCGCGCTCGACGCGCTGCAGGACCGGGGCATGTTCTTCATCGAGCCGGGCGAGAAGCTCTACGCCGGCCAGATCATCGGCGAGCACTGCAAGGAAGATGACATCGTCGTCAATGCGCAGAAGGCCAAGAAGCTCACCAACATGCGGTCGGCCAGCGCCGACCGGAAGATGAAGATCAGCCCGCCCATCAGAATGAGCCTCGAGGAGGCGCTCGAATACCTGAACCACGACGAGTACGTCGAAGCCACCCCCAAGACCATCCGGATGCGCAAGGCGATCCTGGATGTTCATGACCGCAAGCGGGCGGAGAAGACGATACGGATGCTGGGATCCTAACTCGCGGCGGGCGCCGAGAATGACCTTCTGTGATCCGTTCTACCGTGCTAGACTGCGCCCCAAGGCATCTTTGTTGCTCCTTCCGTCGGTCTTCTCATAGGCTGGCGAGGGACTCACATTGCCGGGCTCTTCTCAGAGAGAACCCGGCGATTCAAGAAGGAGGAGGCTCCGCCGATGCATCGCTTCCCCACGACCTTCCGATCCGCATTTCTTATCTTCACCATGGCAGGCCTCCTGACCGGATCTGCCGGCGCTGAGCTCGGCGATGTCCTGCTCAGCTTTCCCTGCGCTGCCGGCACCAGCACATCCGATCTCGCCTGGGTCGATGGCATACTCTATCAGGAGATCTACAACCCTATCGAAGAGCGAAACATCTATCGCATGGATCCCGAGACCGGCGAGGTACTCGGAGTCGTCCCCTATGCGGGCGAGAGTCCCCACGGCCTGGCCTACGATGGCCACAATCTCTGGCAGGGGGATTACCCAAACGACGTTCTCTACAAGCTGGATCCACTGACCGGGGCAATCCGTGATTCCTTCCCGGCCCCGGGGGGGACGGAAGGACAGCATCTCGGGATCGGATGGGACGGCGAGTGGCTATGGATAGCCGACACGCACGGTCCGGAGAAGATCTGGAAGGTCGATACGCTCGGTGTCGTACATGGACAGATCCCCGCCCCCGGGGATTCGCCCTTCGGTCTGGCCTGGGGCGCCGGCTTCATCTGGGTCTCGAACAACGTGCTGGGCGGCGCGCCGGCCACCATCTACAAGCTGGACCCCGAAACCGGTGACGTTCTGGACTCTTTTCTCTGTCCCGACGGAGGCGGAGCACCCAACGGCATCACGCACGATGGTGAATATCTATGGATTGCCGTCAACACCAACGACATGATCTACAAGGTGGACGACGGCATCACCAGTTCATCGGTCGAGGGAAGCATGCCCGGGGAGCACCAGCGGCTGCGGATGCAGTCGTTGCGTGCTGATCGGGCCGCTCGTGCGATCGACCTGCAACTCGAGCTGCGCGAGCGAGGAGAGCTTCGGGTGCAACTGCTCGACATGCTGGGACGCTTGAGCGCCCCCGCCTTGATGCACCGGGCGGACGCCGGCCCCTGCCATCTGCGACTGAGCACCGCAGGGATGAACTCGGGCATCTTCTATGTTCGGGTCAGCTGCGGGAACGCCGTGGAATCAGGCAAGGTGCTCATCATGCGCTAGGGTCGCATGTTCCCTGGTTGGCCCACCCCGCCTGGAACCCGGGGGGGGTGGGCCTGAACAGCGCAAAGTCAGCCGTTCTTCACACCTTTGGCCACCACGAATCCACCTTCACCAAAGCCGCTCTGAATCATGGCTTGCGTCTCGCCGGGCATCAACGTTTGCCGAAACGTCAAATGCCCAAAACCAGCATCAGTGAGAACCTTGCCTACTTCCTGAGCGGAGAAGAATGTCGCATCTCTGTAGAAGACATTCGCAGCGCTCTTGCCGCTGTACTCTCTACCCAATTGGCTTTCTCGATCCACGAATCCAATAATGAGACACCCATGGGGCTTCAGCACTCGGAACGCCTCTTGGCAGGATTTGAGAACATCGTCAACAAAGCAAATGGTTGTTACCATCAGCACAACGTCGAACTCCGCGTCGCGAAACGGCAACCTCTCCGCCACATGCCGAAACACTCGCACGCCCTGTCTTTCGGCCTTGCGTGCCATGTTCTCGGACGGCTCGACGCCGATCTGTATGCCCAAAGGAACGGCGAATTTCCCCGAACCAACACCTACCTCTACGCCCTTGGCGGGAGGAGCGGGCATCGCGTCGCGGATCGCCTCCAATTCGGCATGGTACGCAATGCGATTCTTCTCAAACCACGCATCATATCGATCGCTGTGTTTCTCAAATGGTTCTGTTCTGGCCATGCGAGGCACCCATCACGCTCGGCTGACTCCAGTGGGCCGACGCTATTGGGCCGACTGCTTCCTGGCCACTTCCGCGACGTGGGCTCCCTGAAAACGGGCGATCGCCAATTCGTTCTCCGACGGCCAGCGACTGCCGTCGCCGCCGGCAAGAGTACCGGCACCATAGGGCGATCCGCCCGTGATCTCGCTCATGCTCATGAGTTCCCGGCAGGAATAGGGAACTCCCACAATGATCATGCCGTGATGTAGAAGCGTGGTGTGAAACGACGTGATGGTGGTTTCCTGTCCGCCGTGCTGTGTGCCCGTGGACGTGAATACGCTGCCCACTTTGCCAACCAGCCTTCCGCCAGCCCACAATCGGCCGGTCTGATCAAGGAAATTGCGCATCTGGGCGCACATGTTGCCGAAACGTGTTGGGGTACCGAAGATGATCGCGTCGTAATTCGACAGCTCGTCCACGGTTGCTATCGGTGCCACCTGATCAAGCTTGGCGCCAGCCTTGCGTGCCACCTCTTCCGGCATCAGATCGGGCACACGTTTGATCGTGACCTCCACGTCGGCGACACTGCGCACGCCGTCCGCCACTGCCCCTGCCATGATCTCCGTGTGACCATGCAAACTGTAGTAAAGAACAAGCAGCCTTGGCATGGTAGACCTCCTTGCTGTCGGGTTGCTGGCGGGCGGAAGAGGGATCGCCGACGGCGCCTCTTCGGCCCGTGCTACCGGGCATGGGACAACACCGGGCTCTTCGTCAGCGGCCGGGGCTCCCGGTGGGCGCCCTCCTTCAGTTCGATCTCCTCGACCAGGATCGACGGTGTGATGATCGAGACCGGATAGCTGATCCCCGGGAAACCCGTGGGTTGCCGCATGTTCGTCAGACGCGTGTCCTTGCCGAGCGCGGCGATATCCCGCAGGGTGCGAATCGTCACCTCGTCGAAGACGAGTCCCCGCACCGGTTCGGTCCGGCCGTCCGCGGCGTAGACGCGATAGAATACCACCGGCGCGGTGAGCAGCGACGGCTCGCTGTTCTTGTCATCCGTCCAGCGGTAGAGTTCGTCCACGTCCGGATCGGCCAGGCGCTTGATCATGAGACCGAACTCCACGTCCGCCGCCCGGCACAGCTCACGCAGTTGCTCCACCAGATCCGCTTGCGGCTCCGTGGACTCGACCACCACATTCGTCACACACGGCAGCACCCATTGATTCGGCAGCATCCGGGCGTGGCCGTTCGACGCGGTCAGTTTCTTGATCGGCGTCCGGGTCATGGGCAGATCGACCAGCCGGCCGTTCTTCACCAGCGTGAGCGTCTCGCTCGCGACACCCTCATCGTCGATCTTCAAATGGCCGGCGCATTGCCGGCCGTCCCACGTCACGCGCTGCGGCTCGTCGGTGACATTGACGAACGCGGGCAGAATGCGCCGGTTCAGGCGGCGGGGCAGCTTGCCCGAGGGAAGGTAGTCGTTCATCCACTCATCCACCGCGATGGCCTCGCGCGCCGGCGTGATCTGATCCACCAGGAGCTGAGAGAGCAACTGCGCGGCGGCGAAGTCGTAGAAGAGCGCCGGACCGGCAAACTCCTCCAGGACCGGGGCCTGGATCATCTCCTCGAGCTCGGCAGCCAGCTCCGTCACCGCGGCGATCAGTTCCTCGCCGGATGGCGGATGGTCGTTGCCGGACACGGTGAAATGGGTGAAATGATTGAGCCGCTGGCCATCCTCGGCCTGGGCCGTGGCCGAAATCGTGATGTACTGGTAGGCGCCGCCCTTCGTGTGGCGTCCTCCCTCGGAGTTCACGTAGCGCTGGCTGGCATCGGCGCCGACATAGACGATCCTCCCGTCCTGCAGCCGCGGGTAGCCCCGCAGCACAGCGGCGGCGGCACGCAGCCGGTCCGCCCAGGCGGCCTGATCCGGATCCAGGGTTTCATGGGCAAGATCGGCCCGCGCACAGGTCGCCGGGCTGAAATCCGCAAGGTCCTCCTTGGCCGGATGCGTCTGTAGATAGGCTCTCTTGCATGCCCGGCTTTCCAACGCCTGCTTGTACAAAGCATCTGTGGACAGCCACATGTGATGGCGCAGCGAGGGATCGTCGTCCTCGACCGGCAGGTCCAGCCGCTGCCGGTACATGTCCCGCCAGGAGGCCACGAAGCCGCTGTTGTCGAACTCCGGCGAGCCGACCCGCAGATCGGTGTAGAGGTGGCGCGACCGCGTGCGCTGGTCTTGCACGATCGCGCCCCAGCGGGCTTCGATCACGGTCATCTCGCTGTCCTGGATCATGTAGCTCAGGTAATAGGGCGGCGAATTCGGCTCGATCCTCAGGTGCTGCATCGCCCGGGCCATCTCCGCCTGCATGGCTTCCAAGACCGGCGCCGCGGCGGTCGCCGGATGCCCGCCGCAGAGAGGCAGGACAAACAGAACGATCAGGATGGTCAGTCTCACGGGGATCTCCTCCTACTGGGGAATGCGCGCCGGCGGCGGCAGAATCGGCGGTCGGTTCTGGCCCTTGCTCTTCTTCTCGACTTCGATTTCCGATACGAGCACGCTGGGTGAAACGGCCGATACCGGCACGCTGCCCGATTCGGCGCCGCAGGTACCGTTGAAGACGTCGCTGTCGTCAGCCGCCATGATGATCTTGCTGAAGCTGGTCAGCGGAGTGCCCACCACATCCACGCCGCGCACCACCTCATCGGGCCGCCCATCGGCGTAGACGCGGTAGACGAGCAGCGGTGTCACCTTGAACGCCTGGGTGCCGTAGCGGCCGGTCATGGTGAATCCACCGGAGATGTCGTCGAACACCAGGCCATAGGGCTTGCCCTGTCGCCGGCACTCCTCGATCAGCATCGCCCGCAGCTCGTCGTAGGGCACTTCCCGCTCCGACTCGATGATCAAGTTGCCCTGGCGTGCCACCACATCGTACCCGTGCTGGCGCCGCGCGTGGCCATTGGATTCGGGGTAGTTCTCGATCGGTGAACGGGTCGTCAGAAAGTTCCTCAGGATGCCCTTCTCCACGACCGTCACACGCTGGGCCGGGACGCCTTCGTCGTCATACCGGTAGAAGCCCCGCAAATCCTTCCCGGCCATCCGCTCCAAGGTCGGATCGTCATAGACACTGATGAACTCCGGCAGGATCTGCTGGTTCACCTTCTTGGTGAACGTCTGGCCTTCGCTCTCGCTCTTCTGGCGATGGCCCTCGATCCGGTGGCCGAAGATCTCATGGAAGAAGACGCCGCAGGCCCGGTTGCGCAGGATGGCCGGACCGATGAAGGGCTCCACCACCGGAGCCTCGATGAGCGCTTCGAGCTCCGCGACCAAGCGCTCGGCGGCCACCATGATCTGTGCTTCTGCAGGCAGGTGCGCGATGTCCGCAACGCTGTAGATCTCGTTGCGATGCAGCTCCATTCCATCGCCGGCCATGCCATCGATGGAGAGCGTGAGCCGAATGTAGCGGTTGCCATGCTGCAGCCGCGAACCCTCGCTGTTGACCAGGTAGGTAATCTGGTCGGTGGCGGCGATGGCGACCCGCGACTGAAGTACATCCTCATGCCGGGACAGGTAGCCGCCGACGCGCTTCATGACGCCGCGCCAGTGATCCTCATCCAGCTCGGCAACTGGCACCGGCTCGATGTACTCCTGCGCCGGATAGGGCGAGAAGTCATCGGAGAGGTCCTCCTTCTCCACCATCACCTGCCGGTTGCTGACCACCTTCGTGTAGCGCTCCTGAGCCTTGTGATACTGGTACTCGGTCTCGAGCCACAGGGCACCTCGGATCGACGGCTCATCGTCATCCAGCGGGAATCTGACCAGCCGGCGGCCGGCGTAGTTGTCCCGTCCCGAGCCGCCACGGATCTCGTGGGTGTGGTCCTCTTCAAAAGAGCCGACCCGCAGATCGACATCGAGATAGCGATCGCGGGACCGCTCCGGGGCGCCGGCGCCGCCGTCGCGGATCGAGAGGCTGTAGTTGTGATTCTCGGTGACCGCATACTGGAGGTAATAGAGCGGCGCGTCCGATTGACCGGACAGATCGGCAAACGAGCGCTCCACCGCGTCCGCCAGAAGATCGAGCAGCGGCGCATCGGCCGCCGTCGCGATCGCCGGAAGCGGTGGAATCAACAACAACAGCAGAAGAACATGGGCGATGGGTCTCATAACTCCCCCGTGGCGGAAACATCCCAAGAACCGTCGGGCACAAGGCAGTATGGCCCGCGTCTTGCGGAGGGGTCAATCGCCGAGTCGGCGGAAGGCAGTGCCAGAACCTTGCTCGCATGCCGCGCTTCGATCTTGACCGGTTGCGCCCGGCCGCACAGTATGTCCCGTGTTGGAGGAGTTCATGCTGGTGGCCTCGGCCGAATGAATCCGCGCACGACCTTGCGCCGCCTGCGGGGCCTCCCGCAGGAGTTCCGCCACATGCTGGCGGCAACGCTGCTGTTCGGCGCCTCCGGCGGTATTTTCATGGCCACGCTGAACAACTACCTCTCCGATGTGCACGACTTCGGCGCGGAGGCCCGCGGGTGGTTAGAGTTGCCCCGCGAGTTGCCCGGCTTCCTGATCATCCTGGTGGCGGGGCTGATGCTCACCCGCATGCGCGAAAGCCAGATGGCGGCGGCGGCCATGCTGCTGACCGCGGTGGGGGCCCTCGGCCTGGGGCTGCTCGCCCCCGTCACGGCGCTGCTGGTCCTGTGGGTGGTGATCTGGTCGCTCGGGGATCATGTCATTTTCGCGGTCGAGGGCCCTCTGGGGCTCAAGCTGGCCCGGGCCGGCGGCGAGGGGCGCCGGTTGGGACAGTTGGGCGGCGCCCGCAACCTCGGCACGATCCTGGGCGTGGGCGGCGTCTTCATCCTGGCCCGGATGTTCGGGAACAGCTACGCCGCCTTCTACATCCTGGCCGCGGCCTGCGCCCTGGGCGCCGGCTGGTACTACTACCGTCTGAGAGTCGGGGATGGGGATCCGCCCTCGCGGCGCATGGTCATCAAGCGCAAGTATGGCATCTTCTACGCCATCAGCGCGCTGTTCGGGATCCGCAAGCAGATCTTCATGGCCTTCGGCACGTGGGTGCTGGTCTCGCTCCACGAGGTGCCGGTCTCGACGATCGCGCTGCTCTACTTCCTGGCCTCCGCGCTGGGGATCGTGATTCGCCCGCTGCTGGGGGATGTCATCGATTGGCTGGGGGAACGCACTGTACTGGCAGTCGATGAGTTGCTCCTGCTCCTGATTTGCCTGACCTACGCCTTCTCCTCCGATCTGCTCCCCGCGCCCTGGGACCTGTACTTTCTTTATGGCGCCTACGTCTTCGATGCGGTGCTCTTCGCTCTGCGCGTGGCCCGCACCACCTACTTGAAGAAGATCGCCGATGATCCGGCCGACATCACACCGACGATCTCGATGGGCATTACGATCGATCACGCGGTGGCGATGAGCCTGCCGGTTCTCTCCGGATACATCTGGGAAGCCTACGGGCATCGCTGGGTGTTCATTCTGGCGGGCGCGATCGCGCTGGCGGGCTTCTTCGTCTGCTTACGCATTCGAGTGCCGGGGCCGAAGCCACCGGCGGCGGGCCCACCCGGGACCCGCCGCCCTCGTCTCGCATCTCGCTTCGCTGTGTGAGGCCGGTCCCGACACGGAACCGCCCCCCAAGTGAGACAGATGTTGCTGCTCGAGAGACCTTACACCACGCCCTGGTCGAGCATCGCGTCGGCCACCTTCAGGAAGCCGGCGATGTTGGCGCCCGCCACATAATTGTCCTTCAGGCCGAACTCCGCCGAGGCCTCGACGCAGGCCGTGTGAATCGCCTTCATGATGCCGTGCAGGCGCTGGTCGACTTCCTCGCGCGACCAGGACAGGCGCAGGCTGTTCTGGCTCATCTCGAGGCCGGAGGTCGCCACGCCACCGGCATTGGCGGCCTTGCCCGGACCGTAGAGGATCTTCTTCTCGACGAAGAGATTCACGCCGTCGGGCACCGTCGGCATGTTGGCGCCCTCGGACACGACGTAGACACCGTTGTTGAGCAGATTCTGGGCGTCCTTGGCGTTGATCTCGTTCTGGGTGGCCGACGGGAAGGCGCAGGTGGCCTTGTGGTTCCAGAGCGGATTGTGCTCCAGGCTCGGATCGACCGGCGTGTAGACGGCGCCGAACTTGTCCGCGTACTCCTTGATCCGGCCGCGGCGGATGTTCTTGAGCTCCATCGCAAAGGCGAGCTTGTCGCGATCGATGCCGGCCTCGTCATAGATGTACCCGCTCGAGTCGGACATCGTCACCGGCTTGGCGCCCAGGTCGAGCAACTTCTCGATCGCGTACTGGGCCACATTGCCGCTGCCGGACACCAGGCAGGTCTTGCCTTCGAGCGTCTCATTGCGCGTGCCGAGCATCTCGGCGGCGAAGTAGACCGCGCCGTAACCGGTGGCCTCGGGGCGAATCAGCGAGCCACCCCAGTTCAGACCCTTGCCGGTCAACACGCCGGTGAACTCATTGCGCAATTTCTTGTACTGGCCGAACAGGAATCCGATCTCGCGGCCGCCGACGCCGATGTCACCGGCGGGAACGTCGGTGAACTGGCCGATGTGACGGAAGAGCTCGCTCATGAAGCTGCGGCAGAAGCTCATGACCTCGTTGTCGCTCTTGCCCTTCGGATCGAAATCCGAGCCGCCCTTGCCGCCGCCCATCGGGAGGGTGGTCAGGCTGTTCTTGAAGACCTGCTCGAAGGCCAAGAACTTCAGAATGCCGAGGTTCACGCTCGGGTGGAAACGCAGACCACCCTTGTACGGACCGATCGCGCTGTTCATCTCGATGCGGAAGCCGCGGTTGACCTGGACCTCGCCCTGATCATCCACCCAGGGAACACGGAACAGGATGACACGCTCGGGCTCGCAGATGCGCTCGAGGACCTTCGCCTTACGGTACTCAGGGCGTTTCTCGAGCACCGGCCACAGCGACTCGACGACCTCCTCGACAGCCTGATGGAACTCAGGTTCCGCCGGGTTCTTCGCCTGGATGGCCTCCATGAACTCAGCAACAGAATTCGCCATTTCCCAAATCCTCCCTACCTCGCGATTTGTAGGTGATTAGAGTGAAAGAGTGAAAAAGGGTACACCGAAACACCAGAAACAGAGACGGTAGCAAGTCGCCCGCAGTGCTCGCAAGCTGATTCCTGGCGGCGGCGCTAGAGAGTCGCGTCCGAGCCCCTGCCGGCGCGGCGCGAGAATCGCATCGAAGCTCTGGCGGCCGGGATCAGTCCGGCTCCCGGGACAGACCCTCGCCCGGTCGAGCGCGAACCACACAAGCCGCGAGAGCACCCCGGCTGACGAGCCGGTATCCCCGGCAGGCGGCCGGGATCAGCACGCTGCGGCCGGCGCCGATCTCCCGGTCGACAGTACCCGCGGAAACCTCGATCCGCCCCCGGGCAACGAAGAGAATCTCACAGCGATCCCCCGCCTGCGGGACCTGGATCTCTCCGCGCACGATCCATTCCTCTACCTGGAAGGCATTGCAGTGCGAGATCTCCCTGCGCCGCCAGACCGCTGACCCGGGCAGCTCCCGAGGAGTCACCCGGCCGCATCCGGGACTGTCGGGGCGAATGACCTGCAGCGCCTCCTCCAGGTGAAGCTCGCGTGAGAGGCCCCGTGCATCGACCCGGCCCCAGTCGGAGACTCGATAGGTGGTGTCCGAGTTCTGCTGGATCTCGAGCAACAGGCAGCCGGCATCGATCGCATGCACGCAGCCGCCCGGAACGAAGATGGCATCGCCGGCCGACACGGAAATCCCGTGGAGCCGCTCCTCGGCGTCCCGCGGGTCGCGCATGTCGGCCAGGGCCTGCACGGCGAGCCCGGCCCGCATCCCGCAGAAGACTCGGGCGCCGGGATCGGCGGCCAGGACATACCACATCTCCGTCTTGGCCTCCCCGCCGCGGGCGCGGGCGGTCTGATCGTCGGGGTGCACCTGCAGGCTGAGCCGCTCGCGGGCATCGATGATCTTGACCAGCAGGGGAAACCGTCCGCCGGCCCGGCGGGCGGCCTGGGCGGCCGGTCGGCCCAAAAGGTCCGGGCCGTATCGCCGTATGAGGTCGGCGAGACTCCACCCGGCCAGCGGCCCCCAGTCCACGATGCTGACCGCATCGGCGCGATCCGAGATCTCCCATGACTCCGCGGTGATGCCGTCGAGCAGATCGCGCCCGAAATGGTCGGCCAGGCGCCGCCCGCCCCACACGTAGTGACGGTACTGCGGCCTGAACGTGAGCGGATATGACGTCTCGTGCTCCATGGCCTGCCCTGGCGCGGATCGGATCGGCCGTCCCGCCACCCCCCCCGCGATCACGCCCTTGCGCGGGCGGGCAACGCATCGGAAGCGCAAGTCCCCCCGGCCGGGCGCCGATCATGTATACGAGGAAACACAGATCGATCGAACACTATACCAAGGTTTGTCCCGATGATGCCCAATTCATTCCGGTTCTTGCTGGCCGCAAGAGACGCGGGTTCGCAGGCTGCCCTGGAGGCGCTGTTCCAGGAACACGGCCTGGGCGATGTTCTCTGTCACACGGTCGGGGGCGCCGAGCAGTTCCAGGCGGCGATCGGACAGCAGGCCTGGCAGGCGATCCTCCTGTATGAGCCGCCCGAATCGCTGTCCCTGACTGCCGTGCAAGCGGGCCTTTCGGCGGCCGGGGTCACGCTGCCGATCCTGGCCCTCGCGGGGGAGCAAGCCGTCGACCGCTTCGCCCGGCTTCTGGCCCGCGGGTCCGAGGGCAACGCCCATCTGCAGGAGGAACTGGAGCGGGCCCACCGCCTGGCGCTGCGCGCCGAGGCGGCCAACGCATCCAAGAGCCGCTTTCTCGCGCACATGAGCCACGAATTGCGCACGCCGCTCAACGGCATCGTGGGCATGACCGCCCTGGCGCTGCGCAGCGACCCCACCCCGGAGCAGCGCCGGTACTTGGAGGTCGTGCAGTCTTCCTCGGAGGTCCTGCTGGAGCTGATCGGCAAGATCCTCGATTTCGGCCGGCTCGAGGCCGAACGGCTCGAGATCGAGCGGGAGCTCTTTTCGGTTCGCGAGCTACTGGATCAGATTGCCGATCTGATGGCCGCACCGGCGTCCCGCAAGCCGATCGAACTGCTCTTCCATGTTCACAACGATGTACCCGTCCATGTCACCGGAGATGCACTTCGGTTGCGACAAGTGCTGGTCAATCTGATCGGCAATGCCGTCAAGTTCACCGATAGGGGCGAGATCGCCGTGGAGGCCCGCGTGATCCACAGCGGTCCTCACGCTGTCGAGCTCGAGTTTACCGTGACCGACACCGGCCGCGGCATCCCCCTCGAGGATCAACAGCGAATCTTCGAACGCTACTGTCAGGCTGGGGGCTCGCCGTCCCGCTCCTGGTCCGGTTCGGGATTGGGTCTGGCGATCTCCAAGCGGCTGGTCGAGACCATGGGCGGCCACCTATCGCTGCAAAGCCGGCCGGGCGAGGGCAGCCGCTTCACGGTCACCCTGGCGTTTCCCACCGTGGAGGGTCGCGAGACGCCGCTGCTCCCCGACGAGATCCGAAATCTGCGCGCCCTGGTCGTCGATGACAATGTCACCAACCGGCGCATCCTGCACGACATGCTGACCGGCTTCGGATGTGACTGCCGCGAGGTACGGGATGGCGCGGCGGCGTTGCGGACGCTGGAGTTCGCGGCTCGCCGGGGTCAGCCCTTCGATGTCCTGCTGCTCGACGACGACATGCCACAGATGGGCGGGCTGGATGTCTTGCGCGCCATGCGCCAGTATCCCGCCCTGCAGAAGGCCGAGGTGGTGATGATGACCTCCATCGCACACCTGCCGGCGATCATCGAGCATGAGGATCTGGGATGGTCCGCCTACCTGACCAAGCCGGTGAGCCAGTCGCAGCTGCTCGACATCCTCATGACCCTCTTCGGCGACCCCTCGGGGCTCATGTGGCGCGCTCCGGAGGCCGGCGGATCCACCGGCGGGCCCGGGACCGGCCCTGAGCCGGTTCGCCTGGTGGACGTCCGCCCCTGCCACATCCTCGTGGCCGAGGACAACGAGATCAATCGCCGGGTCGCCCGGGCGGTCCTGGAAACCGCGGGCCACGAGGTGGCCTTCGCCGCCGATGGACGGGAGGTGCTGGAGGCCCTGGAACGTGACCGGTTCGACATGATCCTGATGGACATCCAGATGCCGGAGATGGACGGCCTGCAGGCCACCGCGGCCATCCGCTCCCGGGCGGCGACGCGCGAGCTGCCGATCATTGCCATGACCGCGCATGCCATGCCCGGGGATCGGGAACGCTTCCTGGCCGCCGGCATGGATGATTACGTTCGTAAACCGGTCCGGATCGAGGAGGTGCTTTCGGTGATCGCCCGCTTTGCGCCGCCCCGCGAGGCCGGCTCGCCCGAACCGCCGAAGCCGTCTCCACCCACACAGGAAGATCAGGCCGCCTGACCGCGAACCGGCCCCGCACGGGCCAGATAAGGGCACAGTACCCGCCGGCTGCCTCCGATAGATCGGGGTAGAGTACTGGACAGTGCAAAGTTCTCCAGCAGCATCTGGAGACTCTGAATCCGGCGCCTAACGATGTCGCCGCGCTTTTCTCAGCTTCGCCAGCGTGACGGATA
>CAYQJL010000180.1:0-1797 GCA_964417675.1 uncultured bacterium
GGCGCAGGCCTACGCGCAGACCGAATGCTTCGAAGCCGCGGTGACCTTCGCGCGGACCGAGGCGGTCATTCCCGCTCCGGAGACATCCCATGCCGTGCGTGCGGCGATCGTGGAGGCCGAGCGCTGCCGGGAGGAGGGCCGCGCCGAAACCATCGTCTTCAACTTCTCCGGTCACGGCCTGGTGGACATGTCGGCCTACGACGCCTACTTCTCCGGGAATCTGAGCGACTACGCCCTTCCGGACGAGGAGCTCGAGAAGGCCTGGGACTTGATCAAGAATCTGCCCAAACCGTAGGTTGTGGCCCGAGCAGTCGAGAATCAGCCACAGCGCCGAGCAGATC
This sequence comes from uncultured bacterium, assembly GCA_964417675.1. Taxonomy (GTDB): domain Bacteria; phylum Eisenbacteria; class RBG-16-71-46; order CAIMUX01; family WJJG01; genus CAYQJL01. Next base: position 342 of record CAYQJL010000180.1, read on the forward strand.
GGGGCTCTCCACCTCAACGCGGTCATCGAACACAGCCACTCGGGTAGGTGCGCCCTTCTGGCTGTAGTCGCAGTGAGTGATCGCGTTCGCCGCGGTGATGGCGGCCGCGGGGCAATCGTGGACTTCCCGTGTGTCCAGGATTTGTGTGCGCGGCGTGCCGGCAAACCTGCCGACTAGCTGGGCCCCGCACTACTCGAAGATCGACTTCAGCGATCCCCACGTCGCCGACTGAACGGGAGTTCCACCCTCCGTGTAGTAACCGCCGAGGCCCCAGCAAGACATGGATCCCCAAACAATCTGGGATGGTTGCCAGCCGCTGGGGTACCCTTGCCCCGGAGCAATGCAATCCCAGGGCTTGCCCTGAGGTCCATCAAGATCCGATGCAAGATACCACGCGCACCACATCTCTGAGAAGTGGGCCCAATAGCCAACCGTGAACTCGCCCACCACAGGGGCCTCCATGGCAATGTCATGCTGAGAGATTTCCGGCCACAACGCAGGTTCGCATGGGTCAACTTCGGTCACGACCATCACGACCGCTCCGGGTTCAGATGTAAGCCCTCCCTCCCAAATGTAGGCGTCGAGTGAAGCACCAGGGACGTAATTCCCAGTATTCGTCAACCATAGCGACAGACACTCGATTGTGACCGCTCCGAGATCGTAAGCCTCGCCGAATGCACCATAGTAGGGGGGCTGGATCCCGCCGTAGTGCCAGCAGGAGGCAGCTTCAAAACCCTCGTGATGAAAGAAGGCTGTGCCGGGACACGGGTCATCTCCTGGGGAGATGATCACGGTGTCCTCGCTGGGCCCTAGCCTCCCGAAGTCCGATGCTGAACTCGTGGCGACGAGGGTGATGGTGGCAAGAGCGCTGATGATCCATCTCATGATCTGGTCTCCGTTCTTCGAGGAGTCGAATCGAACAAATCGCGACGAGGGTTCTCACCCCATATGCATGAAGAAGACCGACGCGACCCTTTGTATCGTAGCCGAGCTGGATGGTCGAATGAATAGAATGCTCTCGGCATCCCCTGCAGTGACATCCTCCACCCAAAACACCAATGCATCACCTGTGGCCAACGTGTCAGTCGCATGCATCGAAAACCCATCAGCGGCGCCCTGGCCTTACAATCCGGCACCCGGTCACCAAGCTCTTCAGCGCCCTGATCTCTGGATTCCTGCGCACCTTCTTCGCCTGGCAATGCCGCCGCGAACGCGCACTCGGCATCCGCAACGGCCCGACCGGGGCTGTCAAGATCACCCCGCCGCTGGCGATGCACACGTTGGGCCACCAGTTCTCGCCCCCGGGGATTCACGCCGGCGGTTTGCGCTACCATGGCATGGCCCCGATCGTGAGCCGCCTCGTGCAACTCGGGTTGGTGGAGGCGCAGGCCTACGCGCAGACCGAATGCTTCGAAGCCGCGGTGACCTTCGCGCGGACCGAGGCGGTCATTCCCGC
>CAYQJL010000181.1:0-3585 GCA_964417675.1 uncultured bacterium
GGCCTTCCAGGTCGGCCAGGGTCCGCAGGTTTGGCAGCGTGTGGAGCAGGCCGCTGTCGCTGATGAAGACCTTCGGCGATTTGACCTGCCGCTTGGAGATGTTCTCGTGCCATGGCTGCGGTTGCCGCCCCCCCAGCGCGGAGGTGAGCAGGTCGAGGTAGTTGCGAACCGCCGAGTTCGTGATAGACGATCCGGCCGACCAGGGTCTCGGATGACTGCTGCAGCATCTCCGGCGACGCGCTGCCAAGGATCAGGAAACGGGTCGCGGATCTCCTGCGATCAACAAGAACCCGCAGCGCTTCGAGCCTTCTCAGGTGGTTCTCGCGGCGGATCGGGGCGGAGTTCTGCCTTGAAATCTCTGTGATGGCAACAGAGTTTTCAAGGAACCTGGAAGCCGCTCTTCACGGAGGGGCGCTCCACAGCCAGGTTCTCCTGGCGCGCCGGTGCCCCGGGCGGCCTGACCCGCCGCCCAGAGCCTCCCTCGCCCCGAGACCCTGCAGCGTTCCATTGACCCGCGTAGAGCCGGGCCAGTAGGCTGGTTTCGCATCCTCGTCCCAAATGTCTATAAACCATCCGGCCGGCGGCTGCGTCTACCCACCAGTGCGAGCAGTCGATCGAAGGCCGGTCAGCCGGAGCGGAGGGCATCCCGTGATCTCCGGAGTCGAAGCGCCCCCATCCGATGCGCGGGGCGGCCCACCGCCGCCCGCCGAAGCCGCCCTGATCCGGGCGGCGCAGGCCGGCGACCATGCGGCCTTCGAGCAGCTCTACCGGACCTACATCGGACAGGTCTATGCGCTGTGCCTGCGCATGGTGGCCGACGCCACCACGGCGGAGTCGTTGGCGCAGGATGTGTTCGTCCGGGCGTGGCGGAAGCTCGCCACCTTCAAGGGCCGGGGCGCCTTTGGGGGCTGGTTGCGGCGCATGACGGTGAATCTGGTCATCGAGGATCGCCGCCGGTTGAAGCGCGAAGGACGGGTGCTGGATCACCGAATCGAGGTGGAGGCCATGGATCAGGGGAAGGCAGGTCATCGCCGCGACAGGGAGCCGAACGCCCCGATGGGCGCCGCGGCGCACCCACCGGCCACCGAAACGGCCATCCTGTTGGAGCGGGCGATTGCCGCCCTGCCGCCCCACGCCCGCCAGGTCTTCGTGCTCCACGATGTCACCGGATACCGCTATCGCGAGATCGCGGACATCATGGGCATTGCGCTGGGTACGGTCAAAGCTCACTTGCACCGGGCGCGCGGCCTGCTGCGACAGGAGCTGGACCGCTCCGGGGAGGGGGGCCTTCCATGACACCCACCATGAGCCATGAACGAGCCTGGGAAATGCTTCCCGACTACGTCGGCGGGTACCTGAGCGACGAGCAGCAGTCCGCCGTGAAACGACATCTGCGGCAATGCCGGCAATGCCGCCAGGAGGTGGCCGCAACCGAGGCCCTGCGCGCCGGGGCCAGAACCCTCCCGGAAAGCATCGCGCCGCCGCGCGACCTGTGGGCCGGCATCGCCGCCCGCATCGGGGCTCCGCAAGCCGGGCCGGAAACCGCCGCCGCAGGCGCCGGCGGCCAGCGGCAGGCGGCCCCCCCCCGGTGGAGCAGGCGGCTCTTGCGGCTGCGTCCGCGGGTGTGGGTGTGGCCGAGCCTGGCGGTGGGCGCAACCGCGCTGCTGGCCGTCGTTCTGCTGACGACCGGACGCGGACCGCTCGAGCCTCCCGGAGGACAGGCCGGTACCGCCGTGGAGAGCGCGTTCGCCGCGCTGGAGAGCGAGTGCCGGATGGGAGAGGAGGAGTTCCTGGCCGCCGCCGCCGAGGCGCCCGCCCAGGACGGCGGCGGCACCCTGGCATTGATCAAGGCCAACTTGCACGCGGTGGATCTGGCGATCCAGCAAGCCCAGGACGCCTGGCGGGATAATCCGCACAGCCCGCATCTGATGCGGATGGTCATCGCCGCCTACCGGGCCAAGGCCAGCCTGCTGGGCGATGCGCACACTCTGTTGCGCACCACGTGAACGAGGACAAGCTTGCGCGGACGCGGCGTATGATCGCCGCCGGCGCGCGGAAATCGTAGAGGAGGTCACATCATGTTTGCGCATGCACGGATTCATCGGATTGCCGTCCCCCTGGCCGCCGCCCTTTGGCTCGTTGCCGCCGGCGCCGCCCACGCGGACGAGGCGGTCGACGTCCGGCGCGAGGTGGACGCGGACGCCCGCATCTCGATCAGCAATGTCAGCGGATCGATCGTCGTCTCCGGGTGGGATCGCCAGGAGGTCCATATCACGGGCACGCTCGGGCGCAACGTTGAGGATCTGCGCGTGGAAGGCAGCCGCGGGAATCTGGAGATCGAGGTGGAGTATCCCCGACTGAGCGGTCTCCGCAATGCCGGCGCCGATCTGGAGATCAAGGTTCCCCACGGATGCCATCTCGAGGCCAGCACGGTCAACGCCGACATGGACGTCTCCGATCTCACCGGCCGGGTCAGCCTCACGACGGTCAATGGCAACATCGGCATCCAAGGCCGGCCCAATCGGCTGAGTGTGCGAAGTGTCAGCGGTGATTTCGTCCTCGCGGTCGACTCGCCGCGCGTCGAGATTTCAACGGTGAGCGGGGATCTGGTGATTTCCGGAGCCTGCGCGCGGCTCACGCTCGAATCGGTCAGCGGTGACATCGATGTCTCGGCCGGCCCGTTGGAGGAGCTGAAGGCGAACACGGTCTCCGGGGATATCGAGTTCCGCGGCCATGTGGCGGAGGATGCCGACCTCGAGTTCGCCTCGCAGAGCGGCAACGTGCTCTTCCAGGTTCCTGAAGGTCTCGGAGCCGGGTTCTCCATCGAGACCTTCAGCGGTGACATCGATTCCGAGTTGGGCCAGCGTCCCGAGCGCAAGAGCCGCTATGCGCCGGGAAAGAAACTGGAGTTCTCGGTCGGCTCGGGGCGCGGATCCATCGACATCGCCACCTTCAGCGGGGATGTCGAGATCCTGGCGCCCTAGGACTCGACAGGCGAATGTGCAGCATCCATAGTGGCCTCGAAGCCAGTCGGCTGCCCCTGCCACAAATCCGGTCCGTGCAGCGCCACCTGACGTTCCAGGCCTGGTCCATCAGCCTCATTGACATGATCACACTACTCCTGGGCATCGCGGCAGCGGTCATGAAGTCACGGCAGGCGCTCATCCTGGAGAACCTCACCCTGCGGCACCAGATCGGGGTCCTACGACGCTCCGTCAAACAGCGCCTCGGCTAAGGCCGATGGATCGAGAACTCTGGGTGCTGCTGTCGAGGATCTGGCGCGGGTGGGACAAGTCGCTCATCTTGGTCAAGCTCGAGACCGTGATACGGTGGCATCGCCCGTGGTTTCCCTGTGCCGGGCACCGATGCTCCCAGTGGCCTTCAGCGCAGCACGCCGATGGAGTATCATTGACCGGGTGTCCAAGTCATGGACGACGCAGGTGAATGCGCAGGGCTATCGGTCGGACGGCATTTGTGGAAGCCACGGGTATCCGACCTGGTCAATACCCGGGCCACACTGTTCGCCGGCGCCGAGGAACGCGATGCGTTGCGGCGGATGCTCGGCGACGAAAAGCAGGAGAGTTG
>CAYQJL010000182.1:0-2774 GCA_964417675.1 uncultured bacterium
GAGATCATGTCGATGCCGGGAATCTTCTCCCCGATGATTCCGCATTCGAGGCCGGCATGGATGACCTCGATCCGCGGCTCGGTCCCATGCACGCGCACCCAGGTCTCCCGGGCCTTGGCAAGCATGGGCGACTCCAGATTCGGTTTCCACCCCGGATAGCCCTCGCCGAAGAGGACCTTGGCTCCCACCGCCAGGCCGATCGCCTCGATCTGGGCCAGCACGCCCTCGATGGCGGCGGCAATCGAGGAGCGGGTCGACGCGAGGATCTGTAGTGTGGCATTCGCGGTGCGCACGCGGGCCAGATTGCTGGATGTCTCGACCTTGCCGGGCATGTCCCGCATCATGGCCAGGACACCGTGCGGCATCCCCAGCACCAGGCGCAGCGCGGCGTCCCGGCTCGCGCTCTCCAGAACCTGCCCGGGAATCTCGGCCGGAGCCAGTTCGACGGCCAGGTCCGGCTCGGCGGAGGCGAACTCGTCGCGGTAGCCTTCCAGCTCACGGGCCAGGATCGCTTCGATCTTCTCCCGCGCTCCGGCCGCGGCCATCATCGTCGCCCGCGCCTCGCGCGGGATGGCGTTGTGCTTGTCCCCACCCGTGATCTCCGCAAGGTGGATCGGCATCTGGGCCTGCAGGGCCCGCAGAGCGCGCGCCACCAGCCGGATGGCATTCCCGCGGTTCAGGATGATGTCCTGTCCGGAGTGCCCCCCGCGCAGGCCCTTGACCACGATCGTCCACGCCTCGGCTCCGCTGGGCGGCTTCGTCATCCGCAGCGGAAGCTCGATCTGGGAATCCCTTCCGCCGGCGCACCCCACGTAGAAGTACCCGTCCTCCTCGGAGTCCAGGTTGAACAGCATCCGCCCGCTCACGAAGTCCGGTCTCAATCCGCGGGCGCCGTTCAGACCGGTTTCCTCATCCACGGTCAGCAGTATCTCCAGCGGGCCATGCACCGCATCGGGCAGCTCCATGAAGGCCAGCCCGACGGCAACACCGATGCCATTGTCGGCGCCGAGCGTGGTGCCATCGGCCCGGATCCACTCCCCGTCACGAACCAGCACGATCGGATCGGTGTCGAAATCGAACTGTGTGTCGGCGTTCTTCTCGCACACCATGTCGATGTGGCCCTGGAGGATGATCACCGGAGCACCTTCACACCCGGCCGACGCAGGGATCTTCACCAGCACATTGCCCACATCATCGCGCTCGGCCCGGCAGCCGTGCGTCTCGGCCCAGGATACGATCGCCCGTGCCAGCGCTTCCTCCTTCTTCGACGCGTGCGGGATCCGCCGCAGGCGATCGAAGTAGCTCCACACCACCCTGGGCTCGAGGGACTCGACCGAATAGGACACTCCTACCTCCTTGTTGGATCGTGCGCACCCCATGGGTGCGCCGCTGTTCGTTCAGCGCACGCCTCGCTGCGCACCCTACTGGATCAGGATCACCTTCTGTACGGCCGCCTGCCGGTCGGTCCGCAGCCGGAGGAAATAGCTGCCCGCGCCCAGACGCCGCCCGCCGTCATCGGTTCCGCGCCAGATGACCTCGTGGCGGCCCGTCGGGTGGGGCTCCCAGGAACGTAGCTGGCAGACCCGGGCGCCGGACACATCGTAGATTCCCAGCGAGGCCATCGACGCCTGGGGCAGGACGTAGGCCACGCGGCTGCCGCGCGCCATGAGCCCCGCGGCAAGCAGCCGGGGCGCCTCCTGTGCGGGCGCCGAAGCCACCGACATCGGATCGGCGAAATCCACATCCAGACAAAGCGACTGTCCCTCTTCGATCAGAACATCGCTGATCAGGATCGGATCATAGCCATCGGCCTCGAAACGGACATCGTAGACCCCCGCGGGCGCGGTGACGTGATAGCGTCCGAAGGTCCCACCGCTGGAATTGACCTCGCCGTTTGGCATCGAGACGTTCTCGAGCACGATCTGGGCAGCCACCGGCCCGCCGATCATGCTGTCGGTCACGTGGCCCCACAACGGTATCGGATGTCGCATCATCCACACCATCCCCGGCCAGACCAGGGCGGCTTCCTGCTGGGCGGCCGCATAGGACGGCTGGAACTCGGTGGCCGTCTCGATCAGATGCGCATGGGCTCCCAGCGTCGCCCACTGCCACTGGTAATGCTCCCCATCGGCACTGGGTCCGCGCGCGTTGCCGCCGTAGCCCGAGGCCTGGGAAAGGGCGACGGCCTTGTTGCGCCAGTACGTATCGAACGGATGCGACCAGCAATCATAGCCGGACAGCACCTCCCGGCCGGAGGAATGGTAGTCGATCACCTGGGCGAAGCGTTGATCCTCGCTCAAAGCGATCATCGTCTGCGTCTCGACCTCGGAGGCCGGGGACGGTCCCTTGTAGATGGCCGAGCCGGGATCGTTGCTGCCCGAACATGGGTTGTACCAACCAAAGGGATAGTTTCGATTCAGGTCGATCCCCACGCCGCCGGAAACCGGCCTGCGGTTCTTCCGCCAGTAGTTGTCATAGTAGTACACGTGGTCGTATCCGTCCGGGTTCCACACCGGCGCGATCCAGATCTGGTGGCTGTCCACGATCTCGGTGATGTCCGGATCGAGCCCATAGCCGCTGGTCAGCTGCTCGATGGCATACTGCGCCAGGACGGGCGTGACGACCTCGCGGGCATGATGGCAGCTCACGATCAAGACAGCCGGCTCGTCCTCCTGCACCGCCGCCTGGTCCGAGATCTTCAGGGCGTACAGGTGGCGACCCTCGTGGGTGGGAGGCTGGCCATAGCGCTCGGTCAGGTCGACGAGTTGGCAGAT